>JAGQOZ010000151.1 GCA_020426955.1 Planctomycetales bacterium | reverse complement strand
GCTCACTTTTCGATGCGTTTTCGCGTTAGTTTTTACGGCTACTTGCGTAACATCCTTCCGTTTTTCTTTCAAATACGTGAGCGACCGTCGCTCAATTTCCGATTTTTGGCGCAGCGTTGACGCGGATGACACACCAAACTTGTCCAACTTGCCACACATCGATCAACAGTGAACTTACTGGTGGTTTGTGCCCCAAGTGTTTGCTTGGCGAGGGCCTTACTGATACCGATGACGAAACAGGAATTGTCGCTGCCCCCACACTGCATTCGCCGCCTTCAGCAACAGCGCGTCAGACTGCCACGGGGCAAACCTTCGGCAAGTATGAACTGTTGACTGAGATCGCGAGAGGAGGGATGGGGGTCGTTTACAAGGCTCGCGATACCCAGCTCAATCGATTGGTGGCGCTGAAGATGATTTTGAGTGGGCAGCTGGCTTCGCAACAAGACGTCGGGCGATTCAGGCAAGAAGCCGAGGCCGCAGCGAAACTCGACCACTCGGGTATCGTGCCGATCTACGAAATTGGCGAAGTGGGCGGGCAGCATTTCTATTCGATGAAGCTGATCGAAGGCGGGTCGCTCGCCGATCGACTACCGAAACTTCGCAAGAATACACGAGCCACCGTGAGTCTGTTGGAGAAAGTTGCTCGAGCGGTCCACTTTGCACACCAGCGAGGAATCTTGCATCGTGATCTCAAGCCCGCCAACATTTTGCTCGATGAAAACGATGAACCAAGCATCACGGACCTGGGACTCGCGAAGCAACTGCATTCCGATAGCAATATCACTCAGTCGGGCGCAATCGTTGGCACGCCGGCCTATATGCCGCCCGAGCAAGCGACAGCCAGCAAACAGATTACGACAGCGGCCGATATCTATGCCATAGGTGCAATTCTCTACGAAGCACTGACCGGTCGACCGCCACACAAGGCCGACTCACCCGTCGAAACACTAATGCAAGTGATGGAGGGCAAAATAAAGCGACCTCGCGAGCGGAATCCCCGCGTCCACAAGACGCTTGATCTCATTTGTATGAAGTGCTTGGAGAGAGAGCCTAGTCAACGATACACTTCTGCCGCAGCTTTGGCAGATGATTTACGAAGTTGGCTCGAAGGTACTCCCGTTTCCGTGCGACCTCGGTCGTTCACCTCGACGGTTGGCGAAGTGCTGTTGTGCAACCTGCGAAGTGCGGTTGGTGCCGCGATCGTCGGTATGATTTCCGGATTGTTGTTCGCGTATTGCCTTAGTCGCGCCCATTCGAGCAATGATGTCATCACCAATCCACCGCTGACTATCTATCAGCAACTCCCAGCGGAGATGCCTGTGGGAAGAAACCTGGTTTTCCTGCAAGAAACGGAAACCGATGGTAGAGCGCAAATCCCCTACGTCCTCGCCTTCACTGGAATCGTTGGCTGGGTTGGTTGGGTGGTTGCCATGGTGACTCGGTCCAAGCCCGGAAGTGAGTCCTTTGCATACGGTCTGATCGCCGCTTTCTTAATGGCCACGATGTTGTTCATTTTCTTGTTGGGCAGTCCCCACAGAACCTATCATGCATTGTCTAAGAGGATTGGTGACCTTGCAAAGGCATCGATCGGCCCTGAAGGGAGTCGGGCGTCGGCGAGGGAACAACTCTTCAAGGACTATCCCGGTCTTAGGGAATTGCCGTCAGAAGACCGAGCCAACGCACTACGCTATCGAAACTACTACGACAGCATCTATGACTTTCCCATCCATACTCTTGGCGCTATCGTGAGTGTGTCCGTTTGGGCACTGTTACCCTGTATCACGGGTTCTTGCTTTGCCAGCAAGTTAAGAAAGGAACGAGGGAGGATTCGATCCACGTTGCTACCCTATTCTGAATTCGCCCTACTTCTCGCAGTTCTTACGACTACTTTCTGGCTACAGACATTGCTACCATACTTCGGTGAGCGTGGGGTTCCGCAGATCATCGTTGGCGAATACGTCGCTCAGCTCGTGCTCTATTCGTTCATTGTCGCGATGATGTGGCTCATTTACCGTCGGACGTTTTCCTGGAAAACACGTCTGGGGATCTATGTCGCCTTCATCTCCTTCTGTTGGTGGGCCGTCAGTTGAAGCTGAGCGTTTGTGAAGCATCGACCATATGATTCGTTCCCTGACCAACACGATCCATATTGCATGCGTATTCATCGCCGATCAGCCTTGTTGTTGATACATGCTGGTGGGCACCTGGCCATTTGACATCACTCGCCGCCACTTTGCGGACATGCCGGATTTGAAACTCACGAACGAATCACCTGCTCTGCCCAGTGCTTCCAGGTTTCGTTCGAATTGGCATTGTCTTCCTCTGGCAGTGCAATCTCGGCGCGTTCGGCAATGGATCGCATCGCTTCGATGGCGGTTCGACGATATGCCGATTGGTCGATGAATTTGACGCAGTATTCCAATTGTGGTCGTTCGCCAATTTTGCTTAGGATTTCCAGCTTTCGGTCCCGGACGTGCCGCGAATTTCCTCGTTTCGTGACAACACAGTTCAGGAGGATCTGGCGATCGAGTGAATTGACTGCTTGAATGATGGTGTTGGTGTTCACGTCGTTGGAATGCAACGCGAATTGAGTTGCCGCAGCAAGACGCACTCGTCTGGCAGATTCACGAACCGAATTCGGGATCGATTTGGCAACTTGGTTTTCGTAATTGGATCGTTCCAGCGACGTTTCAATTTCCTTGCCACACGAACGAAGTAGGTAGCTGTAAAACGTATTTGGTGTGGCGACAAAAACGTTGCGAATGTCTTGCGGGCGGTGAACAAATGGTCGCTGAACGTTTATCGCGTTGGGGACAATCTTCTTCGACTTAAACTTAGTACCTTCGATTACTAGATAGGCTTGGCCGTCTCGTCGTCTAAACACGTAGCGAAAGACATGGGATGCCGAATGATTCCAATAGAATCGTCCGGTGGGCACCAAATCCGGTTGCCAAGCGCCAGCAGCCACAATAGCGCCGCTGCGGCTGTCAACGGTTACCAGTCGGGACCGGCCCAGCTTGAGACGAGGCAACAGATTCAATTCGGATTGGGTGATCCATGGAAACAATCCGGTTAGTTCGGCGTCGAAGTCCCAATTGCGGCGCAGCGGATTGTCGCCAAACAAAACGCAAAGCTGTCCGTACCAATTTGGTTCTGTGCGGCTATACCTTGGACGAAACTGCACAAATTCGACCTGCCGGTTCTTGAAACCAACTTGATACGTCGCACCGCGGAGCGAATGTTCGCGGCATGTCACGGCCTCCAAGCCCAAGTCGTCGACTCGAATGCCGTCCAGCACGGAAGATACCGGGCTCCCTTCAGAAAGCACTTGGCCAAGTTCATTGCGACTCATATTCCACGGTTGTGCGTTTAGCGAACGTGCCGTCGAGATTGTCAAGAGCATCCAAATAGCGATTGTGCGATGGTTTGGCAGCATTTTTTCTTCCTTTCCTGAGTGTTTTTGTCGCGAATACTTAGAGATCGCTGCCACCTGACACGTAGCCCGAGATAGTTCAAATAAATCGAAAATTTACCGAAACGCACCTGCAAACAGGACTGCCAGATGGACCAGCAAAATAACCAGTAGCAGCGAGTTGATTCGCCGTTCGAAACAAGCGACGATCTGGGCAATTTCCGCTACGGGTCTAACTTGAGGTCTATCGATTTGACGCTGGCAAGCACGAACAAGCTTCCAAAGAAGGAACGCAATAAACGCATGCTGAATCGCCCCTATAGCAATCAGCAACGACAATGTGGCATCCGTTTCGATTTGATATGTGCGTGTCCATGGACAGCCGCAGTAGGCCAAGGTCCATGTCAAAGAAATGCCTACGTTCATGACCGATGAAGCTCTTAGTCGAACCATCGAATTCTGCAGCGGCACCAGAACTGATTCCAGATTCACAGTGCGGATTGGTCGAGAAGTCACCCGTCGCTTACCGTTTGCTTGGTTTGCGTGCCTTCTTCCAGGCGATCGGACGTTGGTGCTCATACTGCATGTCCCTGCTAAGAAAAGAATTCGGAGCGAACGCGAACTTGGTTCGCTCCGAACAAGACGATTGGCTATTCCTTATTCCAACACGATGCTGGCGTAGATCCACAGAGTGGAACCGTCTTCATACGTCAGCTGAACATTGACATAATTGCGGCCATGCCACGCCGGAAGTTGCACGTTGAAACTGGAGCGAACTTCCTGTGACGCAACCGAGCTAAAATCCCAGCGGTTAATGGCTACTTTCATGGACACGGCAGACGGATCGACGTCAGCCAGATCAACCTGGATGTCGCGTTGGTCAGTCGACGCAGCGCCTTGATTTAACAGAATCGTGGGACGCACAAAGTCAATTCGTGAGTAGATGGACTTGGTGATTCCGCCGTTGTATTCGATGTCCGCTTGTAGGTAGTTGGTGCCACGATAATTCAAACGAGGAACCGCATATTCGCCGTCAACGTCTTGCCAGTCACTGACCACATAGCCATTGACTTTGAACCGAATACGCTGGGCGGTCGAGTCGATCCCGTTTATTGCCGGTTGCCACTTGCCGGTATTTGTAACAGTAGCACCACCGTTTACCTCAAGTTGTGCGGACGAATAATCGATGGTCCTGTAGATGGTATAGGTTCGGCCATCGGCATAGCGAATTCGACCTTGGATATAGTTGGTGCCTTTCCAATTCAGCTGAACGTCCGGGAATGGTGACTGTTGAAAAGAAGTCCAATCGATTTTCGTGTGTCCATTCACCAGAACCTGGAAAGATTCGGCGTTGGAAGCTAGGTTCGCAAAATCGAATGACATCCTTCCAGTATTGGTAACCGTGTCGCCCTGATTTAATTGCATGTCAGGCCGAACATAGCGAACTGTCATCGAATCGTGCTTGACAGAACCATCTGAATAAGTCACTTCGACCGTTACATCGTATTCCGCTCGAGCACTGGGCAGCATGATGTCCAGATAGTCTGTAACTTGGTTCGAACTGTAGATTTCCGTTCCGTTCGCTGTTACTCGGATTGCCGTGGCATCCCACCGCGAATCTTCCAAAGTCAAACGAACCGTTCGGTCGTTGGTGATAACCGTCCCGTTGCTTGTCCCATCCACAGCGGCTTGCATGGGCGGCAAGTGCGAATCGACCCAGTCAGCGAACGCGGCAACTCGAGTGTCAACGCCGATTTCTCCAAAGCTGAAGTCAATGACTCCAGGCGTTACGTCTGGCATCTCGTCTGCAGTCATCCCGAATGAAGTCACGCCCGCAATCAGGCCGTCGATGAAGTTGGGGCCGCCAGAGTCGCCCTTAGCCAAATTTGCTTCTCGCGCGGGCCCCAATCCCGTCGAGGAATCGTACCCAAGAGCGGCAAGTGCGTTGGCGGAGGAACCGTCGTCAAAATCGTATGCAAGCAGCAGGCTATCACCGAGTTCGTATTCGTTTTCACCCAAATGTCTAGCGGTGACATTGAGCCCATTCTGTGAGTCGGCTAGTTGGTCGTCGTCCATGCCGTTCGCCCCGGATCCATTCAACCCATAGCCAACTTTGGTAAACGATCGCCCCAGTTCGCTGCCAATATTTCGCCAAATGTCGTATCGATCCGCTTCCGCTGGAGCTTCTTCGGACAATTCCAGAATCGCGATATCATATCCATGCGCTACCGTTCCGTCCCAATTCGGATGAAATTCTTCGCGCACAACGTCACGAACGATGAATTCGCCGTCCAGGTCAAACTTCACCGTCGTGTCATATTGAGATTCAGGAAATGGAGTGGCGGTTCCCTCATAAGTAACACAATGCGCCGCCGTCAGAATGTGACGACCGGTTGGCAGCAAGCTTCCAGTGCAACTGAGAAATTCGTTTTCGTAGATCGCAACCACACCGCCGTGGCCGTCGTCAGAATGAGCGAGCTGCAAATATTCTTCCGAACTGGGAACAATCGCCAATTCTGTCTCTGCCGTTTCCAGCAGTGACGAAACCGAAAAGCATCGTTTCGTTTCTAGCGTTTCGACACGAAATGGACGGTGATTCGAATTGCGACGACTATTTGCCAAACGATAGATCATAGGACGACTCCTGCAGATAGTTGGACGGAAAACGGGCTCGCCATGCGGCCCACGCCAACTCAATCGAAGCAATCTGACACGCACGAAAAACATTTTGACGTTTTGTAGATATCCGTATGCATGCGAGGTATACTCGGACAACGTTGCTCGCCCAACTCAGTCCCCAAGGAACTCGCCATGACGGATGAACCTCATCGCCAACGTTCCACCACCGAATCCACATCGACAACACTGATCGAACAACTCAAAGCTGGTGACAATGATTCCTGGTCGTTTTTTGTGTTCGTTTATCGCCCGCTGATCGTCTCGTGGGCGACGCGATTCGGTGCTTCGGCCAGTGAAGCCGAAGACATTCAAAACGAAGTTGTCGCTAGCGTACTGGACAGCCTGAAATCGTTTGAGAAAAACGAACGAACCGGCGCATTTCGCAAATGGCTGAAGACGATCACCTACCGTAGAACGGTAGACTTCCTGCGCAAGCGAGGTGTCCCGGCGGACGGTGGTACCGTCGCTTTGGAGGGAATTCACCAGATCCCGCAACCGGACGAATCCACCGCAATCCACGATTCTGATGATGATCGGACAATGGAGGTGCAACGAGCGCTCGCTTACTGGAAAAGCCGAGTGAAACCGCATACGTTTCAGGCTTTTCAGCGAGTGGTCATTGATGGCCAGGAACCGCCGGATGTGGCCAAGGACTTGGGAATTGACATCCAGGTGGTTTACCAAGCTTGTTCGCGAATGCTGAGCCGTCTGCGCACTTATCTGGACGATCAGCCTGGCCCAACCGACAAATTGTCATGAATCGCGTGTCAGCGCGGTTCGATCTACTAGAAATTGAATGAAATCCGTACCCATTCGTGGCCGGAATGGCTTTGGTACCAAATCCGAATGATTCGAGTTCTGAAATGAACATTCTGCAATGCCCACAAAAGTCGAAATTGTCCGACTATGCCCTTGGTTTAATTCATGGTGACGATGCGAAACGAATTGAATCTCACCTAGAGTCGTGCGCCAGTTGTCGAGACATTCTGAATTTGGCGTGGCGAGCGGAGGATCAATTCTTGCAATCGTTGCGAAAGGGCCATTCGGTCGCTAGTGCGGAGACACCCGACATGAAAGCAGCCGAAACCAGTGCGGATGAAGGCGATCACCAATTGGCCCATCATCCTCGCTTCGTGCGTGACTACCGAATCCTGAAATTGCTAGGCCAAGGAGGCATGGGGGCCGTCTATCTGGCGCAACACGAACGATTCGCGGGTGACAAGAAAGTCGCGTTGAAACTCATTAAGCCAGATCGGATGCATGACGAAAAAATGATTGCTCGGTTTCATCGTGAAACCAAGGCGATGGGCGCCTTCGATCACCCCAATCTTGTTTCGGCCATCGACGCCGGCGACCATGACGGCCGATTGTACTTGGTCATGGAGTATATCGATGGCTCCAACATTGCGGACATCACAAATTATCACGGTCCGCTGGCCACGGCCGATGCATGTGACGCTATCCGGCAAGCGGCGAACGGTTTGCAGCATGCCTGTGACAAACTAACCAACTTTGTGCATCGCGACGTCAAACCGTCAAACTTGTTAGTCAATCGCAGCGGGATCGTGAAAGTGGCCGATTTAGGGTTGGTTCGCGCGGAGAGTCTGTTCGAAGATGACGAATCCCTCACGGCTTCCAGCAGTTTTCTGGGTACGTTGGATTATGTTGCTCCGGAACAGATTGATCGAGGCCAGGAAGTTGATGTTCGCGCAGATATTTACGCGCTCGGCGCCACGCTCTACAAGCTGTTGGCAGGCGATGCCCCTTTTTCCGAAACCAACTTCGGCGCCATCAGCAAACGGATCTACGCCATTTCGCACATCGAACCGAAGTCTATCGGTGAACTTCGCCCCGATCTGCCCGACGGCTTAGTGGAACTCGTCGGCCGCATGTTGTCAAAAGTTCCCAGCGAACGGCCAGCTTCGCCTGGCGAAGTTGCGGAACTGCTCACGCCCTTCTGTGAAGGTGCCGACTTGGCCGAACTGGTTGCGCAGACGGCAAAGCAGCCCCAAACGAAGGTTCCGGACAACTCAAGTACTTTCGGCCAAGCGCTATCGGCTGTCACGGACACCTCTCGTGTTTCTGTGCCGCCGGTCGAGCCTGTACCGCAACCGAATGTCGAAAAACGTGAACCAGCCGTCCAGATTCTCGGCGAATCAAACGAATCGGATTCAGTTTCAATCCCAATTGCAGCTGGTTCAGGATGGTTTTCGAATCGAAACATCTGGATCGGCTTGGCCTTAGCGATCCCGCTTTTCATCTTGGCAGGAGTTTTGTTCAGGCTGCAGACGAGCGACGGTGAACTAATCGTCGAAATGCACGACAAGGCCGATGTTGTGATGGATATCAGTCGTGCATCGGATGGCAAAATCGTCGAGCAGGGAATCGAACTCAAACAAGGCGATAACGAAGTGACGCTTCGCAAGGGGGAATACATTGTCACCTTAACTGGCCCCGATGCCAGTAGACTAAAGCTTGATAATAACAAAGTAACCGTGGGGCCGAGTCCCGCGAATGTCACGGTTTTTGATCTACCCGATAGGCTTCCGACCGATGGGTCAGAGCGTTCACCGGAAACCGAAGTCGTCGAATCCACTCCACCAGTTTCGGATACGAATACTACGCCAGCCAACAGTGAACCCATTGTCCTTGTCAGCAATTCGAGCGTCTCGAACCACCTTACTGCCCCACGCACGTTGCCTGATGGCTCTAAGTACACGATGATCACTAAGGGCCACGCCGGTCAGATTTACGACGTAGCCATCAGTCCTGATTCGTCCATGTTTGCAACGGGTGGCCAAGATCGGATCGTTCGCATCTGGTCGGCGGATGGCGAGCTGTTGCTGGCAATTCCCATGGAGCATCCTGTTAATGCTCTGGCGTGGTCACCCGATGGCAACAACTTAGTTGTTGGTATTGAACGAACACTGCGTGTATTGGATCCCAAAACGGGGAAACGACGGAACCGCTTAAGCGGGTATTTTCGAGAAGGATCGATTTCCGATATCGAATGGTCGCCGGATGGAACTCGATTGTTAGTCTGTGATTGGGCAAGCACAATCGATCTGGTCGATTTCACCACGGAGCACGCAACCAATTTCCCAATCGCAAATTGTCGTTCGGCGGTTTGGAAAGACGACGAATCGTTTGTTGCTTATCGTTGCGATTATTCGTCGTCAACAAATGCGTTTCTGGACGTTAACGCGTCGTCAGGTGAAACGAGGGTGATACGACAGCTTGAGTCGATTGATGAGCCGTCGAGCGGTTTCGCGTGGGCACTTTCGCCTTCGGGACAGTCGATCGCAGCCATCCGTTTTGATACGCCGCTTCGAATCATCGAGGTGTCGACCGGAAAGATCGTAGACGGTTTCCAACCCAAAGAACTCGCCTACTCCGTCATATGGAACGATGATACGAAACTGACAACATCGCATAGGGATGGCGGAGTTTCCCGCATTTCACTGAATACCGTCTTTGCGGCCCACGCTGAGGAAGTTGCTCACGAGCAAACCACGGAAGGCCACGAGATTTCATCAGTCGCGCACTCCACCGACAAACTCGCGGTTTTTACGTGCAACGATGGCACAATACTAATTACGTCGGATCAAAATATTCGGAAAGTTCTCTCGTGTGCGGCGACGACGTGGCGAGAAACCCTTTGGCGAAACGATGGTAGGACATTGTGTTTCAACCAACTCGCATTCCGCCCGCAAACGACCATGTCGTTTTTCGTGCTCGATTGTGCGACGGGGCGTTTCAACAAGGTTCCCGCATTCAACAATTCATCTAGCTCGTTTATTGGGGAGCGCCCGCATGAGCTGTTGTCGCTAGTCTACAGCAACGATTTGAACAACGAACTGAACCGATGGAATGTGGATTCAAAACGCTCCATGGATCGTGTGCCTATAGATCGACAACTCGAAGTACATAGCGTAGACCCATCAGGAGTTTTCGCGGCAATTCTCACCAAAGATGAAAAAATCGCTGTCATCCAATTAGCCGACCATCGCGAAATATTCAAATTGCCCATCAACAGCGGAACGTCAATTTCCTGGTCGCCAACGGCAGATCGCGTCTTGATTGCGCATTACGGCGAGATTTTCGTCAGAGAACTCTCAACTGGTTCCGAATTAGCCGAATTCGATTTACATGGTCAACATTGTCTGGCGTCACGCTGGGTCAACACGACACAAGTGGAATGTGCCTTGACCAATGGAACAATCATTACATATGACTTAAACACGAACCAAATCCAGACCGACGAACGATTTGATTACAGCTCAATTTCGTCTGACAACGCAGCACATTCGACCGACCGCGCAGCGATTTCTTCAAATGGCAGATATGTGTTATTCGGAAGCACAACTATGGGGCGTGTGTACCTGTTTGACCGGGAACGACGCGAGCACATAGGAACGATTCAGTTGTTGCCGAGACACCAAGCGGTTGTCGTTCGCCCCGATGGAAAATACCGAGCAAGCAGCGCACAGGCTGAACAACAGCTTGCTTACGTCATCGAAACGGATGACAAAGTCCAGCTGCAAACGCCAGCGGAATTTGACGCCCAGTCCGCCTCGAATTCGCTGGATTCGCTAGAAATTGTCAGTGACGAACCAGCTCCGCCCGTCGTTAGCCAATCAGTAGACGATGTCGATGATTCGCAGACACAACCGTCTTCCGTGCAGGCCGGCCAGCCGCTCGGGCCGCAATCCTTGGTCGCAAGACCGGCTCAGATTGAAGGCGTGAAGAGCTGGGCGATTGCGACGACGCAGCATCGCAATCAAATCCGGTATTGTGAACCAAGTCCGGACGGAAAGTTCTTGATGACCGTTGGCAATGACTATTTCCTTCGAGTGTATGACAATTCGACTCGGCTGATTCATCGCATTTTCATGCCGTCCAAACAGGTTGGAACGGCGAGTTGGACTCAGGATTCAAAGCAGCTGATTTTCGGGTCCAGCGAACAAGGAGGCGTGCAGATTTGGGATGTCGAACGAGGCATTCGGCGCCAAATCACGCCTGCAGACGGACATGGCATTCAACAGTTCAAGCGGATACCAGGAAAGAACGCTG
>JAGQOZ010000150.1 GCA_020426955.1 Planctomycetales bacterium | reverse complement strand
ATTCCATTGTTCATCCATCTAATGACTTTGCTCCTCAGTACCAAGCTTGGATTGTACACACTTCGGACGGAAAATCTCATCGAGGACTCCAATTGGATCACAAGTCGGGTGGTGCCATTGTCCTCACATTAGACGACGGTTCAGACCGCAAATTTTCCGCAGCCGAAATTGAAGATTATGAAGCTTCGCCCACATCGCTCATGCCAAGCGGCTTGTTAGATCTGCTGACGCCCGGCGAAGCAATCGATCTGGTAACGTTCCTGGCCAAGTCGGCCGATTGAACGATTTTCACGTGCAGCCCAAAAAGACCTATTGAAAACGCCAAACTCAAACGCATCCTCCACACTTCCAGTATTTTGCCGCAATCAAGGCGAAGTGCATCGAACGACCGCACTCAAAGCGCAAACAAGCGGCAGCTTTTGGCTCTACCAGCGTCAGAGTTTGGCGTATTTCTATTGGTACGACATTTGCCATTGATCCGGCAATCTCTCGAGGCAAAACCTTCTTGTTTGAAAGGTCAGATGATGGAATCCGGCTTTCTACTTCCACCTGATGCGATGGCTCGCTTGGAAATGCTTGGTAAGTGTATCGACCAAGGCCAAGAATCGGTCGAATACGCTCGAACAGAAGAACTGGATTCGCCAAGCTAATCATCTTCAACCAAGTCGACAGGAGTGACATCCAATGGACAACCCTATCGCCACCTCCTACAGCAAGTGGAGCCGAGAAGACCTTGATCACAAGACCGATCAAGAATTGCTAGAAGCGGTTTGGTGTATGGAGTCCGCCAGCGACCAACGAGCTTGGGATCATAGAAAACACCTTAGCCGAGCGGAACTGGAAAACGTCTTTTACTTGGTCAGAAAGCGAAATTCGTTGCGTCGCTAAGTTCCATTTCACATTGGAACGTTCGTTTGTTTCTTACACCGTGATCGATTCGCCGAACTGATCCTAGGTTTTCTCTTCGGCAATCGCACCTTGGCAACTCGATCCCGCGCCCGCCGTACAACCAAAACAGTGACGGCCCGTTTGAATTTTTCTGACGATCACATCGTCAACATTGGCTTCCGTCACTTGCTGTACATTGCTGGGAACGCCGGGCAACTGCAAGTCTAACATTTGGTTGAAATCACAGTCGAATAAATTACCTTGCCAATCGACCGAAAGCGTGTTGCGACACATCAGTCCTGTGATTGTTTGTGAATTGAACGCCTGGACCAGCGTTTCCATGTACGATTCATACCGACCTTGCCGAATCAAATCCTCTAAAAAGCGGCTGATAGGCATATTGGTCACAGTAAACAGTCGATTGAAGCGGATACCAAAACGTTCCAACAACTGGTCGCGATACGCTCGCTCCAATTCGTTTTGATTCGGCGGCAATGAAGTCCCCACCGGATTGAACACCAGCACCAACTCAAGCTCGCTGTTCGAATCGCCGTATCCACACGCATTTAGTTTCTGCAGACCTTGGATCGACCTACGAAACACACCGTCACCTCGTTGCCGATCCGTGTTCTCTTCCAGGTAGCACGGTAGCGAAGCAACCACGTGAACGTGATGCTGAGCAAGAAATTCAGCTAGGTCTTCATTGCCCGCCACTGTCAGAATGGTCAAGTTACAACGATCTAACACTCGGCAACCAAGCGCACTTAATTGCTGGACGAACCAACGAAAATGCGGATTCATTTCCGGCGCGCCGCCGGTGATATCCACCGTTTGCACGTGGGCCAACCGCACCATGCGAAGACACGCCTCCATTGTTTCACGAGTCATCAATTCGCGACGATGCGGCCCGGCATCCACGTGGCAATGTGAACACGTCTGATTACAAAGTTTGCCGACGTTGACTTGCAGAACGTCCAGACGTTCGGCAGTCAATTCTGGCAAGCGTTCGCGACGCAGAAGGTCTTGAAATCGCGGCATACCATTGTCGGCTTCCAATAAAGCCACTTGTCTGGCAGGGTCCACAAATTCACTGTCCAATTTGGCCAACGTCAGCGGCATGTCCGATTCTTCCTTTTCTCCATTACGCAATGCAAAAGCGACTTTCTTGCCCATGGTGACTAACAGCAGCCATCCGGACCGCAGCATTCGTCGGTACTGGCAATGGTCTGTAAGTAATTGTGCCCCTTCATTTCACGAGCACTCCGTAGCGTGCCGCCGTGACAATCAAACATTTTCGCTTCTTCTGGCGGCACGCTCACACGGGGCTGTAGCGGATAGAACATGTCCGCGTAGGGTTCCTTTTGATATCGCTGAAACAGTTTTTCGCACACGGCAATACGCTGGCCTCGGTGGAAAACGTGCCCGTCGTCATCGTAAACGGTTTTGAAAGGACCAGCGTACACCAGAGCTTGATTTCGATCCAAACACGGCCCTTCCATTTTGTACGCTACGATGGTCATCGAACGAAATTCAATCCCTTCGACAACTTGCCACGGTTCGACCTGACGCTTCACAATCTGCATGCCAACGAATCCGGCTTCACGAAAGGCATCCACGAATTTGTCTTCACGAAACGCCCCGGAAATACAACCGGACCAAAGCGTTCCGTCTTGCTGCAAGGGTTCTGGGACATCTTCGTCAGAAACGATATCACTAATTGCTGCGCGTCCACCATTCTTGAGCACTCGGAAAATTTCGCGAAACAACTGCGTGCGATCTTGTTGACGAACCAAATTCAACACACAGTTGGACAAAACACAATCTACCGAATTGCTTTCAACCAGCGGTTGCTCCTGTCGCAAGCGATCTTCTAGATTTCGCAGAGCCAAATAGTCGTTGGCGTTGCGAACCGGAGATTCGGCCAGCCCATTTTCTAATGCTTGTAAATCCAGCGCCAAATCCTGAATCAGACCGTACCGAAAGTCGACATTGCTGTAACCGATTCGTTCCGCCACAGTGGGCGTATGTTTTCTGGCCAACGCCAACATTTCTTGATTACAATCCACGCCGATCACTCGGCCCGTTTCGCCCACCAACTGAGATGCAATAAAACAAAGCTTGCCACCGCCGGCGCCTAAATCCAAGACAGTATCGCCTGGCTTGACATACGGAGTGGGATCGCCGCAGCCGTAATCTTTTTCAATAATTTCATCCGGAATGACCTGCAGCAAATCTTGGGAATATTCGACCGGACAGCACAAAGCCGGCTCGACACTTTGCGCCGCTGATGCATATCGATTATAAACTTCCGATTCCGTTGTCGATGTCGTTCGCACGTCAGACTTCACGCATGACTCCTTGGTACAATTGCCCTCATCCCCTCGCTACGACTGAACGCTTCCACAACGCAAGCGTCACAGAAGAATGGCCTCCCATACTTTAACGCATTTAGGCCCTGAAGTGTGTCCGGTGCGGAGGTAGTTATGCGAGAAATCATTCTGGAACATGCAGACGTACAACGCTTGCGTCTGAAGTAATGCGATCCAGCATAAGACGTCCGTTTTGAACGCAGAATGGTTTGCGAACTTCGCTATTGAAACCGGCGTCGGGAATTGCGGCGTTCGACATTACGCCGCACTGGACAGTAGACATACGTATTTCGGCGCGAGCTTATTCGGCCAGCAGAAACGGAATCGTCCTTGCTTCCGACGTATTCTGCCATTCGCGAACGGAAGAATTTGCACTTTTGTCACTGGTATTCAATTGCTGAAAGACCGAATCTACAGCATCGGCCACTGCGGCAGCCGAATACGCTCCTTCCTGAAACGCCTTGACTAGATCTTGGGTATTGAATTCGCCATCGCCATTCCAATCTCCTGTTTCAAACGTCGAATTTTTTGCGATCCCGTCCTCATATTCGCCTGCCGTAAAAATGGCAACCAAATCGGACGAATTGAATCGGCCATCGTCATTCACATCGCCAACCAGACGTTGCTCTAGCACGTGGATTTTGGACGCGCCAGTATCTCCGGAACTGCTGACCGCAATATCCAAGTCTCCGTCTCCGTCAAAATCTGCCGCAACCATGTCGTACGGTTCGATAAACCGCTGGTCGATGGGCCGAGCCGAACTGAACGCGATTTCGTTCGTACCTTGGTTCTCTAAAATGGAAACTCGTCCTGTGGAAAACGAAGTGCCAATCAAATCCAATCGACCATCGCCATTCATATCGGCAGCCAAGATTCGCATCGGCACGTTCATTTCGTCCGTTAGTCGAATGGGATCCTCGAATCCACGCAACCGCTGGCGAAAGGCGAAAAGCGTTCCAGATTCAAAACCGCTGACGATATCCGTTCGGCCATCTGCGTCAAAATCGCCAGTGGTAACACTGCGCACGTCAGCCGAGCTTGAATACTCGGTTGCTAAATCAAATGAACCAGAACTGTTTTGCATCGCAGTACGCACAGTGTCATTCGAAAAGCAGTTCGCGCAAGTCGTGACTGCGGTAACATCAAGTCTTCCGTCATGGTTGAAGTCAGAGATGGCAAAGTCATACACATTGTTCTTAACGTCAGCAACCAACACCTGGGGGTCAAAATCACCGTCGCCCCTATTTCTAAACAATCGCAAATAGTTTCGCTGAGCGGCAATTACATCCATATCCCCATCGGCGTCGATGTCCACAACTTCAATTCTGCGTACATCGGTCATTTCAGTGCTTATGCTTGGCTTTCTGGCTAGAATCCGTTGGTCGCCAAAGGCGGTCGTCTGATACCACTCAACATGTCCCGATTCGAAATTCGCCACTACCACGTCCTGGATTCCATCGCCATTGATGTCGCCCGATTTGATATCAAGTGGCTTGGAGAATTCGCCCTCGATTTCGTGTTTATCGAAGTTCCCGTTTCCGTCGTTTTCGTGCCAATAGGCTTTGTTGCCGCGATACGACGCCGACAGCAGATCCACATCGCCATCGTTGTCAAAGTCCGTGGCGTGCAGCGTTGGCCGATCATCCACGGGACCAGAATGAATTTGAGTCATATTGATAAAGTTGGTTAAATACCGCTTCGATTCCAATGATTCGCCGCACAATTTCTTGGACATACGCATCAGATTTCCCTTTTGTAATGGAAGGCGTGAACAAATTGCCGTAGCCGTCACGTGCAAAATGCACGGGCTCAAAGGGATAATCGCAAGCGGCGAGGAAACGATAGACAATCGTCGCGGAATTTTCAGAATTTTTTGAGATCGATCGCGATAGTTTCAGAAATAGCTGGACTGATTGCGACCATTCTTGGCCAGCTTTTCCGTGGCCTTACGAAGCAGATAGCGAACATCTTCAACTGTGCGGTCCATCATGTCCGCGATTTCTTTCCGAGAAAATCCGTGATGCTGTGCTTCGAATGCCTGTCGTTCGTCCTCTTGCAATTCTGCCAGCGCTTTATCGAACAACTCCTGATCCTTCAGCATGTGACTAGCAGTCTTATCTTCTGAAGGAATGCGTCCTGCCACCGACCCACCTTCTACTATCGCCTGCCGTCTTTTGGCGTTGGCGTAACGAAAGAGATCGGTGGACGTATTGCGACAAATCGCATGCACATACGCCCAAAATTGATTCGGCCCGGCAAATCGTCCATCTTGGTTCACGTTCTGAGCACTGCGATAATAGTCTTTCACCAAACGTAGCGAAATTTCGCCTAAGAAGTCGTCCATTTCCGCCAAGATATGATCAGGAAGTTTCTTGGCATAGGACCGCCGCACCTGTTGCAAAACATGCGGCAACAATTCATCCAAAGCCGAACTATCTCGCTTCTGCAGCCGTTCCAACAAGTGCAAGATCGTGGTTTCGTCCATTTCCATTTTCTTCTCAATCGTTTCTATCAAGCCTTTCTGACTTTCGTCTATTATGTTAGCCCCGCGTCTGACACACAATTCAGGAAAATTGAATCGAGGTAAAAATCGATGCACGACCCCCAAAATCATAGTCGCAGTACGCTGATTTTGCTGGTTGACGAATATAGGCGGTTAACCGAAGAAAATTCGCTGACAGTGGAAGAATTTTTGACTCGGTACCCTCATGTTGACCAAGATGAATTCCAACGCGAACTCGATTGGGACCGAAAATTCGACTGGGGGCATCGATTCGCCTCGACCGCAACCCAACCTTCGCACCTGCTGTCCGAATTCCTCACGGGCGACTGTGATCTAGCCGAACCGATGCTGCGAGCTGTCTTGGATCAGCGGTTCGAAGAAAAGGAAGTCTTGGGACAAGGTGGCTTTGGTTTGGTACTGCGATGTTTTGACTGCGAAATGCAGCGAGACGTCGCGGTCAAGATCCCTCGGAATTTAAATCGTACCGACCGTGACTTTGTTATCAAAGAAGCTCGCGCTGCCGCAAGAGTCAAACATCCGCACGTGGCCACCATTTACGATGTGATCAAGGTCGGGGATTCCGCGATGATCGTCAGTGAATTTATTGACGGTCAAACACTTCAAGAACGACTCGCATCAGCGGTACCGCTCACAACATCCGCTGCCGTTCGCATGGTCATCGCGATTGCTCAGGGAGTGCAAGCGGCGCATGACCATCATCTGATTCACAGTGATTTGAAACCGGCCAACGTGATCATCGATCCGCTAGGCCGACCGCAGATCATCGATTTTGGTTTATCCAGCCGCACGCAGGGAGGTCGCCTGCTGCCGGACCAGATTATTGGCGGAACGCCAGAATACATGGCACCCGAATGTCGTGATCAAGACCGACCCAGAATCTCCTTTGCCGCCGACATTTATTCGTTGGGTGTGATCTTGATGGAGTTGCTGATAGGCCCAACCGATCATTCGCTAACCGAAATCAAGCAGATCTTTGCTTCGAACAACAAGCAAAAGCGTCGGCAGATTTCGAACGATCTAACAGCCATTTGCCGACGCTGTGTGGCGGACAATCCAGACAACCGCTACGCAAGCGCAATGCACTTGGCGCACGATCTACAGCGATACCTAGACTATCTACCAGTACAAGCAAGAACCTATTCATGGCTAAAACGCAGCTGGATGTGGTGCATGCGCAATCGAACTCTGGCTACGGGCTTGGCTTCAGCCGCCGTTCTATCGGTGGTTATTATCTCCGCTTTGTCTTGGATCAATGCGCAAAGCCGTGCCGCCGAAGCCGAACAACGGAAACTAACCGCAGTCGCTCGGCAAGAACGAGACAACGCCACGAACGCAAGGGAACAAAGTGACCAGATCTTGCAGTTTGTGCAGGACAACATCTTTCGGTCGTTCAACACACAGGCCTTTGGTGGATTGGGGAAAGAAATTCGGTTACGAGATGCCGTGGTGGCCGGCATGAAGAACGTGGACCAAGCTTTCCAAAGTCAACCAGAAACGAGTGCTTCGCTGCACTACGTTTTGGGCGAAGTCTTGTATGAACTTGGCGAAAACGCGTTTGCTGCGGACGAATTTGACAAGGCCTTTGCGATCTACAAGCGAGTGGAAGGCGAAGATTCGCTCAATACGTTGAAACTACGCCGAGCGACATTGATGGCCAAGATCGAATTAAGTGATAACCCCAGCGACGAATATGCCGCTTTGCTGGAAGTCAAGGACAAGCTCACCGAACAGTTTGGAGCAAGTCATCCGGAAACGCTTCGCACTCACATCACGCTTTCCCGAGCGTCAGGAACGGAACATTCGAAGGCACTAGCGCACGCCAAGATTGCGTACGAAGGCTTCCTTGCTACATCCGGAGAACATGAAAAGCAAACGCTGGTAGCCGCCAACAATCTATGCATGAGTTTGCGCCAGGTCGGTCAAGTAAGAGAGAGTATTGCCATGCATGAACGTGTGCTACACGGTTGCCGAGAACAATTTGGTTCTAATGAAGCAACAACTCTGTCCGTTTTGTTGAATCTGGCACTTGAATATGCTGATCTGGGACAATACGACAAAAGCCTAGAGCTAAGGCAAGAAGCTTTGCATCTAAGCCGCGAGTTCATCGGTGATAAACACATTGTCACCGCCAAAATAACCTCTAATTTGGCTGCGGAATACGGAAGACGTAACGACGTCTCAAACGTGAAAGAACTTCTGCCGCAATTAGAGCAAAGCTGCCAGATAGCCTGTAGCATGCTGGGTGATCACAGTGCAACTGCGATGGCCATACGAAAGAACCTGGCAATCTCGCTACTCATGGTAGGGCGGGGCGATGAAGCGATTGTTATGTTGAATGACCTAGTCGAACAATCCAGTTCTAGCCACGGGCAGAACCATCCAGAAACTTGGGCATTGCGGCACCTTCTTGGGATGTTCTACCATCGCGCAACACTTGTCGATGATTCCGTTGCCTTACTGGAAAAAGTGTATCGATACTACGCGGAGAATGACGGACCCGACTCGCAAAACGCGCGGGCCGCTCAATCGGATCTGTTATTGGCTAAGACCACTCAAAAAGCAAGACAGTTCTTAACTCTGTCGCCCGCAGTCTTCCTTGCTCGTGAAGCATCCGTATCCGTTTCACTCCCCGCCAGCCAAGCCGAACTAGCCAAGACGATGGCCGCACAACAAGGCATGTCATTCGAAGACTGGCTGCGCAAAGCCGTCAAAGCCTATGCGGAAACGAGTAAAGGCGAACCAAAGCCGGATGACTAAGATTCGCCCTTGATTGAATTCCAGTCAGAATCACGACGAATGACGGGTCAATCGAACGGAATTCCCAGCGAAGGATACTACCTCCGAATTCGCTGTGGCGGAGCGACTCGGCGGCCTTGTGGTGGTTCGGTCGGACGAGCTGCTTGGCGAGCGGCAGGTGTGTCACTATAGAACTTGGTCCATTCTTCCTGTGCCAACTTGGTGTCAGGATTGTTGCATTCCAATTCCGCTCGGAAGACATGGCTGCCTGCTTTTTGAGCTTGAGCGGTCACGGTGATCACCATTTCTTGGCCCGGTCCCAGTCGACTAATATTGTCCAGCGTCACTTGACCTTCGGCCACTTTGCCATTCCAGCCGCTGACGCGAACGGGTTCAATCCCCTTGGAAAAGAAGCCTACCACGGCAATGTTCTGAGCTTCTTTCGTCCCTCGGTTCATGACCTTCACTTCGTAGACCACGTCCATGCCCACAGGGACAGCGCCCTTGGGATCGTTGACGGTCAATTTCAGATCGGCCAATGATTCTACATTCGTTACGGTGGACGCCACGGCGCTGATGTCTTCAGCACCAACGGTTCGCACGTCAATGCGATTATTACCGGCTTCGGTCAAAGTGCATTCGAACTCCATGACGCGAGCAGCACCGGGTCGGAGCGAACCCACTTCCCACATCACCTGACCTCGTCCATCCTGCATCGTGCCGCCATTGGGCGAACTGACTTCCGTGGCTCCATTGGGCAACGTGGCGGCAACCAAGACTTCTCGAGCAACCGCGTCACCCGAATTGACAACTCGGATGGTGTAACGAGATTTCGTGCCGGCGTACTTTACCGGAGGTCCTTCGACGTGAGCTTCTAAGGCCGCTCGACGCACAAAGACTTCTTGATGCCCTTGAGCGGCCAGGCCGCCGTCGGCCGTCGCTTCGGCTCGGATCTGCAGTCGCCCGGTTTGACGAGCCGTCAGTTCGACGTCCAGAGTTCGTCGAGTGCCGGCTTTGAGCATGCCCAGACGTCGGACAGCGGTCGACTTTTCATTTGGAACCAATGGCAGCAGGTGCAAGATCACATTTTCTGCGTCGCCCGTTCCTGGATTGGAAACGGTAATGGTGTAGACCTTGGTTTCGCCGTACAACACATCTTGAGCACCGACGACGGAGATGTCTAATTTGGGCTCTTGAACCAAAATCTGAGCGGAAGAACGCATCGGTGTAGAGGACCAAGTGACGCCCAAGTCAAACGGACGGCTGGACCGAGGAACAACGTCCAGTGCCAGAACTTCGTTGCCGCCGGCGCCAAGTTCGTCCAAGTGCCATTCCATCACGGTGTGGCCCGATTCGTCTGGTTGCACACGCGCATCTCCGTTGGTGGTTCGCTGCGAAACCACATCGGTCCATGTCGGAATTTTGACTCGCACAATCACGTCCGTCGCACCAAAGTTGCTGGCGTTGCTCAGACGCAGTTGATACGTAGCTGATTTACCAACCACGATAGTTCTGGGGCCTCGAGTTTCCACGGACAGATTCGGGCTTTCGTTGGCAATCAGCACGTCGGCTGCCGCTTGGGGCGAAATCCCTTCGTCGCCTAAACCTACCATCGGCGTCGGCGTCAATTCCATCTGGTCCGGTGTGGCTCGATACGGATTGGCTTGTTCGTCGTTGAAGCGAAATTCATCTGCGGAACCAGCAGCAGGCTGGTCGATTTCTTCCACAATGGCCGACCGTTCCATAACGGATGGCAGTGCCGTGGGCACCGAGTAGTCTTCCGTTTCATCGACACCTGTCCAATTGGGAAACGATTCCCCAGTCGCTTGGTCTGCCAACGATTGAACGGTGTTGGGTACCGACGGAATGTCATCCACCGTGACCGTTTCTACTGGTACGCTAGCATCCAAGGCTGTTTCTTGTGGCAGTGTGGCTTCGTCGGCTGGGATCGCTTCCACGTCGGAAAGCGTACCGCCGTCCAGCTCTTGTTGCAGTGCGGGCGAAGCATCTGCTTCGGCCGAATCGGCGTCATCGCCGCCGGGAAGAGTCGCGTCTGGAAGATCGTCAAAAATCTTGGCCGATTGTATTCTTCGCAAACGTTGGGCGGCCGTTTGACGTCGGCGCGAACTTCGGGACGAATCATCGCCCGTGGTATCAAAATGCGCGGCTGGCTGAACCTGGTCGGAAGCTTCCGCCGCCGGTATCTTGGTGTCTCGGCTACCCGCTTTCAGCGCCAAGCTGCTGGGCGAGGTTCTC
Source organism: Planctomycetales bacterium (assembly GCA_020426955.1). Classification (GTDB taxonomy): domain Bacteria; phylum Planctomycetota; class Planctomycetia; order Pirellulales; family Pirellulaceae; genus JAGQOZ01. The sequence continues at coordinate 500 of JAGQOZ010000150.1, read as the reverse complement.
CGAGAAGATTCTTGTTTGGCCTCTTGGCTCCACAAGTCCAGCGGTGGTGCTATGAATAACGCGATCAAAAACACGTGAAGGAGGACTTGATTTCGTAGCATCGCTTCTATCCCATCAAAAAGTATTTGGACTTTGTGCGCGAATGTCGTATCGGCTGTATCAGTTCTGAGGATTGAGTAAGATTGTCAAACTGAGTGAGATTTTTCGATTTTTCCGGTCAAACCCCATGGACTAAACAGCCATTGTTTTTCGTTTTCGATCTGCGAAAGTACGAAGAACCCACGGTACGCAATCCAATTTAGGAGACATATACAAATGATTTCTCGTCGAGAAAAGATCGAAGCGATGCTGGCAGACGATCCCAGCGATACGTTTTTGCGATACAGCTTAGCGTTGGAACTCGAAAAGGAAGGCCAGCATGACAGCAGCTTGCAGAAACTTTCTGAACTGACCAAGGAAACACCTGCCTACGTTCCTGCGTTTTTTATGGCGGGACAACA
>JAGQOZ010000014.1 GCA_020426955.1 Planctomycetales bacterium | reverse complement strand
AGTTGCGCATTTGCGTTTTCCGGCGAGATTTCCTAGCCCGAAGGACTGCAGAAACATCCAATTTTCCCTCACTTACGTTTCGAGCTATGAAAAAGCGCAACTTCAAAACGCGTTAGCGCGAGATCAGATAGACACTCCGTTTTCCCTCGCTGACACGTCAGGCTAAGAAAAAACGCGACCGCCGCAGGCGGTAACATATCAAACTTGGAACTAGCAAAGAAAGGATTGTGAAGTGTTTATGATTTCACGAATTTGCCATAAATGGTTGCCCATTGTTGTTTGGATGGCAGTCTGGAGTGCCAATAGCATGTCAGTCCACGCGGAACGTTTTTTCGCTTACGTCGGCACGTACACCGGCGGAGAAAGCCAAGGGATTTACCGAGCCACCTTTGATAGCGAAACGGGTACATTTTCAGACTTGGAACTTGCGGCTGAAGTAGAAAACCCATCGTTCTTGGCCGTGCATCCTAACGGCAAGTATCTGTATGCCGTCGGCGAAGTCTCGGAATTTGAAGATCAGAAGACGGGTTTCGTGGCGGCTTTTCAGTTGGATCCGAAATCGGGCGAATTGGCGTTGCTGAACCGAGTGGCCTCCAGCGGAACCGCACCATGTCATTTGAATGTGGACCGAACGGGACGATTTGTTTTGGTTGCCAATTACGGTAGCGGCACGGCAAGCGTCATTCGGCTCAACGACGATGGTTCGTTAGGCGATCGCACGGCGTTCCAGCAGCACGAAGGTTCCAGCGTGAACACTCAGCGTCAAGAAGGTCCGCACGCTCATTCCATCAATTTGGACGCTCAGAATCGATTCGCGTTTGTGGCGGACTTGGGCTTGGACAAAGTAATGATCTATCGGTTCGATCCTGAGAAAGGTGCACTGCAGCCGAACGATCCGGCGTTCGTACAAATCAAGGCCGGCGCGGGACCTCGGCATTTCAGCTTCCATCCTTCGCAGAAGTTTGCTTACGTCATCAACGAACTCGATTCCTCCATCACCGCTCTGAAGTACGATGCGGACAAGGGTTCGCTAGAGCCAATTCAAAGTGTTTCTACACTGCCCAGCGATCATACGGACGCCAGCTACACGGCCGAAGTTGTAGTCCATCCGTCGGGCAAGTTCGTGTACGGATCCAACCGAGGCCACGATAGCATTGCGTGCTTCCAAGTGGACGCCGAAACAGGCGAAATCTCAATCACGGCCATCGAATCGACTCGAGGCCAGACGCCTCGCAACTTTGTTATTGATCCGACGGGAAAATACTTGCTGGCGGAGAACCAAGGGACCGACATGGTGACCATTTTTGAAATCGACGCCACGAAGGGAACTCTGCAAGGTTCCAACGAAACGCTGGATGTGCCCAGCCCCGTTTGCATTCGGTTTGCCAAAATACAAAGCGAATGACCGTTTACCGGTTGGACGAGTTTTACAGCGTGTTTTCCCAGCCGACCTTGCGAATCAAGCTCATCACCACGCCGCCGCACACGATAGCTCCGGCGGCGCAACCGGCGGCTTTGCCGAATTCGCTGAACAGCAGAAATCCAATGCCGGGAATCGTACAGTAGACAATTCCAGCGGCAAACAACGCCGTCAAGAACGATAGGCCCAAGTGACGGTCGGGCGTCACATCGGGATTGAGCGCCGCAATATGTTTCCAACCTGGGCCAGCGGGACGGACTTTGCGATAGAAACTGGACAGGATCTCCGGCCTCTCTGGCGGAGTAACAAATGTCACGACCAGCCAAGTGACAATGGTGGCCACCGCCACGTAGACGCCGATGATCTCGTCTCGCGCTTCCAGCTTCAGTTGGTACTTAAATAGCCAGAAGAAGCCGAGCGAACCGAGCATCGCGACGATTTCCGTCCAAGCGTTGATTCGCCACCAAAACCAGCGAAGCATGAACACGGCGCCGGTTCCGGCGCCTAAGGCCAACAGCATTTTCCAAATATCGCCGATGTCCATGCCGACCATTCGTTTCGAAACAATGCCACCCACCACCAGCACCAATACGGACATGATGCGCGAGGCGGTTGTCAGCTGTCGGTCCGTCGCTTGCGGCGCGATGAATCGCTGGAAGACATCGCGAACCAAATAGGACGCACCCCAGTTCATTTGCGTACTGATGGTGGACATGAAAGCCGAAAAGAACGTCACCAACATCAGGCCTCGCAAACCATGCGGACTGAAGTCTCGGATGACTCGGGCGAACCCAGCGTCTGCGTTCGTACCGGCTGCCTTGGCGAAATCCGGATCGGTCGCCAGTTGACGCAATTCGGGATATTGAGCCAACGCCACGAACGCGACCAAAATCCACGGCCAAGGACGCAAGCAGTAATGTGCCAGTTGGTACCACAGCGTAGCCAGGATGGTGTGACGTTCGTCTTTGCAGGATGCCATTCGCTGAACCACATAGCCACCGCCGCCTGGTTCGGCCCCCGGATACCACGTGGCCCACCATTGCACAAACAAAAAGATCAAAAAGATTTCGACCGGCATCCAGGGCTTGTCGGCCGAGAAGTCTGGCAAGAAACCAAACGCTTGCTGGCCATCGCCAAAATTCTGCGCCACCTTGTCATGCAGCGTATCCAACCCACCGACAGACTTCACAGCAAAATATGCCAACAAGACGCAACCGGTCATGGCCGTGAAGAACTGAATGAAGTCGGTAACCGCCACGCCCCACATGCCGGAAAACGTACAGTAAATACCAACGACACTCAGACACGCAATGATGATCATCCAGTCTTTGCTGATCGACTGTCCCGCAATGACCCAAGTATCTGCCGTGCCGTGCAAAACGGTTTCCTTCAACACGGTCAGCATCGCTCCCGTCACCCAGCCGATGATAATGGGGTTGATAATCAGTGAAAGGTAGACCGCGCGGATTCCTCGCAGTGCGGCGGCGGGCGGTCCTTGATAACGAAGTTCTAAAAACTCGACGTCGGTCATCACTTCCGCTCGACGCCAGAGCTTGGCGTAGACAAACACGGTGACCATGCCGCCCGCAGCGAATGACCACCACACCCAGTTACCAGCCAAACCATCTTTGGCAACCAATCCCGTGACTGCCAAAGGCGTATCGGCGGCAAACGTGGTGGCCACCATAGATGTTCCAGCGATCCACCAAGGCAATGAACGGCCAGAAACAAAATATTCGCTAAGACTGCTGCCTGCTCGACGACTAAAGATCAACCCAATGGCAATCGTGACGGCAAAGTAGCCGATAATGATGGCCCAGTCTAATGCGTTCAGTTCCATGAAGTTCACGCTTTCGTGCTTGATTGACATGCGATTCGGAACGGAAATTGTGCCGCGCCAAGTCGGACAAGGAAACCCCCTGCGGCCCAGCCGTTTCGAACCGAACGGGCATATCACCGAATTCGCGTTCTGAGCCGAGGTATGCTAGAATTCGCGTCCATTTTATTTCGCGCAGTTATCTTGAGGGAGACGTTGCAATGGTTCGAAAACATATGTGGCTGACAGGGGTGTTCGCAATCTTGGTAACAGCAACCGCGTGGGCAGATTCTCCGCTGCGAGTCTTGATTGTGGATGGTCAAAACAATCATCAATGGAAGAAAACAACGCCGTTGTTGAAATCGGCCTTGGAAGACGCCGGTTGTTTTCAAGTTGACGTGGCGACGTCGCCATCAAGCGGTCAAGACATGTCTTCCTTTACACCGAAGTTTCAGGACTATCAAGTTGTGGTGTCCAATTACAACGGAGACTTATGGCCAGAGGCAACTCGGAAGGCGTTCCAGCGATTTGTCGAAACGGGCGGTGGTTTTGTGTGCGTCCACGCCGCTGACAATGCGTTTCCAAAGTGGGACGAATACAACCGCATGATCGGACTCGGCGGTTGGGGCGGCCGCAACGAATCGTCCGGGCCTTACGTCTATTTGGACAAGGACGAAAAGCTGGTTCGCGACGACCGCCAAGGTCCAGGTGGCAGTCATGGAGCTCGACACGAATTCCAAGTCATCATTCGCGACACCACGCATCCCATCACCAAGGGTATGCCTGGTGCTTGGCTGCACACCGACGACGAATTGTATGATTCGCTACGAGGCCCAGCGGAAAACATGAAAATCTTAGGAACCGCGTTTTCCAATAAATCGGGACGCCACGAACCGATGATCATGACCATTGATTACGGCGAAGGACGAGTAATGCATACGGCAATGGGACATCACGAACCGTCCATGCAATGCGTTGGCTTCATCACTGTCCTACAACGGGGCACCGAATGGGCCGCCACAGGCAAGGTCACGCTGCCCATTCCCGATGACTTTCCGTCCGCCGACAAATCGTCTGCTCGAACAGATTAGAAGTGCTCCTGGTCTTGCCGTACGGCCAGAATGGGATTGAGCGCATAAAAAAAGGCTGCGGCCGATTCAATGAATCTGGCAGCAGCCTCACAAGTCAAACTCACGGCTGATCGCGACGATATGGAAGTCGCTGCGAGAATGACGTGGATCTGGCGTGCTTCTGCACGAGCCGTTTTAGTGATCCAGGCCAACGCTAATAATTGGTCCCTCCGCCGGAATCTTGCCGTAGTCGAGTTTGACAATGTTTCTTTGATTGTGTCCGCTTGATTTATCGGCGTCACAGCCAAGCTAAATGAATTGTAGTTCGAATTCCGCGTCAAGCCACTTTGGAACCGTGAAAAATTGGCACCTTTTCTGGTTCGCTGGTCGCTGAATTCGAGGCGGGATTATGGCCGCGCAATCGCCAAAGAACAACCCCATCTTTTTCGTTCTATGGCAAAAAAATCTTCTTTGACCATGCCATTTTGTATCTGGACTTTTGACGTTCCCGCGAAAGAATTGCGAGTCGTCAATTGCTGCAAAAAAGTTGAATGAAACTGAAATGAATGGTACAACGCTTGCAGTGATGGCATTTCGTCGCTTTGACGAACCGTTCATGCACCTCGATCTTGCTTTTCACGGACGATTTTGCATACGGAAGAATATCGATCTAAAAGGAGTTACCCCATGCTAGTCCTGAGTCGAAAAAAGGATCAGACAATTCGAATCGGATCCGACATTGAAATCACGATCTGCAAAGTCCAGGGAAATCGAGTCAGTTTGGCGATCAACGCTCCCATGGACGTTCCCGTCATGCGAGGTGAACTGCTGAAGGCAGACAACAGTCCAAAGTCAACGGAGGTACCGCGACTGTCGACATCGGTGCTGCCCTAAATTGGATGCAGTCAACCAATTATGTCACCTACTTTGTAGCGGACCGGCGCGATTCAGCTCGCGCCCAATCCCGTGTGCGCTGCCGCCGCTGGAGCGGTTTCCGCGTAGGCGAGTCTGTTCCCAGGTTCGCAAATCTGCGGCGGAAATCGCTGGAGGTCTTGTCCAGCTAGGCACGCGGCACAACCTGCGGAATAATTGATTTTCTTTAGCAAGTTTTCCGTAGTCCAATTCCGAGTTCGTGGCGAATGTATCAACTGTTTGTTATTGATGGCGACGAAGAGACTCAGCATTCCTTTGCCGCGTGTTTCCGTAAAAATTCCAACGTCAAGCTGCACGTTTTTCGTACCGGTGCCTCGGCTTTAGCGAAACTGTCGACCGTCCTACCCGACGCCGTCTTCCTGAGTGTCCAACTACAAGATATGCCGGGCCTAGAGGCGTTTGAACAAATTATCAAGGTCGATCGGCACATACCGGTGGTGTTAATGACGGCCGGCGATTCCAGTGGCACGGCGATTCGCGCGATTCAACGAGGAGCATTGGATTACCTGTCCAAGCCGTTGGACTTCCAAGAGGTATTGTGGCTGGCGGAACGAGCGTTCGAAATTCGCCGGTTGACAGCAGAAGGAACCACGTCAGCCGCGCTGCCGACTTCGCCTGGAATGGATGAACGCGATGTCATTATTGGACGTTCGCCCGCCATGCAGAAAGCGTATCGGTCGATTGGTCGAGTGGCGTCGCAGAATCTGACGGTATTAATTCGCGGGGAAAGCGGGACGGGAAAAGAACTGGTGGCTCGAGCGTTGTACCAACACAGTCGCCGCAACACGGGGCCATTTCTGGCAGTCAACTGCGCAGCCATTCCGGAAGCATTGCTGGAAAGCGAATTGTTCGGACACGAAAAAGGTGCGTTCACCGGCGCCGATCGACGTCGGATTGGCAAGTTCGAACAATGCACGGGCGGGACGCTGTTTTTGGACGAAATAGGCGACATGCCTCCGCAGTTGCAAGCCAAGTTGCTGCGCATTTTACAGGAGCAACGTTTTGAACGTGTGGGTGGCGAAGAGACGATTCAGACGGATGTGCGAGTCATTGCGGCGACCAGTCGAGACATGGAGCGAATGGTGGCCAAAGGAGAATTCCGCGGTGACTTATATTACCGATTGAACGGATATGCCATTTCGTTGCCGCCGTTGCGAGACCGTGGTGCGGATTTAGAACTTCTGACTCAGTATTTCCTGATGTCGGCCAACCGAGATCTGGGGAAATCTGTCGATCGGTTGGCGCCGGAAGCGGTAGCCATTCTTCACAGTTACCCGTGGCCGGGAAATATTCGCGAATTGCAAAGTGTCATTCGTCAGGCGGTCTTGGATACAACGGGGCCCGTTTTGTTTGCCGACGCATTGCCCGAAGTGGTCCGTCGTCCGCCACCGGTTTCGGTCGAAGAGACGCAAGCGATTTCGGTTTCGCAAGAATTCATCTACCAACGGATTAATCAGGGGACGAATCAACTGTATGACGAACTGGTTGCCATGTTGGAACAGAAGTTGATTTCTGACGTGCTGCGAGCCACTGGTGCCAATCAGGGCGAAGCAGCCAGAATCCTGGGGGTAACTCGGACAACCCTGCGAACGAAGATCAAGAAGCTGGGGATCTCCATTGCGTCCACGGTTTCCGACCAAATTTCCGAATGGAACTCGACGGAAATCAATTGAATGTGGTTTCGATGCCTGAACAGCCACCACAAAGAGTTGCGGGCTTGGCTGATTAGGCGGTTCGACTTTTCCAATCATGCGGCGTTTAGCTGATCGTGTCTGACATCTTTGCTGTTCTACTGGAATTCTCGACGTTGCTGCGTGCCGGGATGTTGTTACAGTGGTGATGTAGAAATTCGCGAACGCGTTTTCCGCAGGGACGTTGTTGATTCGTTAAGTTTGATACGGCATCGTTGGAATATCAGAATCGGAGAGTCGCAGGTGTCGCCTGTTCGTCGTCAACCCGAAAAAGACGTAGATGAGCTCTTGCTGAACGCTCAGTTGCGAGACGAGCTAGAGCCGTACTTTGACGACTCGCTGCTGGTGGTAAACACGCAAGCGATGCCGACTCGTGAAGAAAATATCTATTTGGCAAGCATGTTAGAGTGGGAACGGGCCCCTGTTTTGCCGATTTGCCAGTGGTTTGACCCGGAATTGGCTCCGCCTAGCCCCGAATCCGTTTCCCACGAACAATTGCCCGATCGGCTGTGGGAACTGATCGACCGCCTGGTGGAAAAGAAAATTGTCCTGCTTTTTACGGAACATTTGTCCGATCGCGAACTTTACCGGTTGATTTATCGAGACATCTTGCCGTCTTACGAAAAAATGCTGATCGGTCGCGAAACCTATCTTTACTGGCAATGCTTAGATTCCGAAGACAATCCGGACACTTGGCTACGGTTTTATGCCACACCGGAAGAACGAGAAGGATGGCAGTCAGAAACGGGCGAAGCGTTGCCTCCAGCAGAACAGCCCCCCTATCCTCGGCAGATTCCTCGCCGCAAACCCTAAATTCGCGATAAGAAGACCGCCTGCCGTCGGGTGAGATTGGACCTGTTTCGCTTGAAACGACGAAGGCGAAACCATATCCTATAGGGTTCGCATGAACTTATCTGGCAGTTGTTAGCATACACAAGGAGAAATATTCGTGGCAGCCACTGGTACTTCAGTAAACGCACAAGTGATGACAGGCGCAGACATTATCGTAAAGTCGCTAGTGGATCACGACGTGGAAGTGCTATTCGCGTATCCGGGAGGCTGCAGTATGCCAATGCATCAGGCTCTCACTAGGTATGCGGATCGACTTCGCACGATTTTGCCTCGGCACGAACAAGGCGGAGCGTTTGCTGCGCAAGGGTATGCTCGTTCTACCGGCAGAGTCGGCGTTGTGATGGCCACCAGCGGTCCCGGTGCCACGAATTTGGTGACCGCCTTAGCGGATGCAAAACTAGACAGTATTCCCTTGGTTGCCATTACCGGGCAGGTTCCAACCGGTGTGATTGGCAAAGATGCGTTTCAAGAAACTCCGGTTGTGGAAGTTTGCCGAGGCATCACCAAGCACCACTATTTGGTAACGGACGTCAACGATTTGGCTCGAGTCATGAAGGAGGCGTTTCATGTCGCCACCACGGGTCGACCGGGACCGGTGTTGGTGGACATGCCCAAGGATGTGCAGATGAGCACCTGCATTCCCGAATGGGATATTGATATGGATCTGCCGGGATATCGAGTCAAGCGGCCGGAACTGCGACCGGAACAGATCAAACAAATGGCGGCGGCAATTCGCCGAGCGAAGCGGCCGATCATCTACGCCGGCGGCGGCGTTATTGCGGCGGAAGCGAGCGAACAGTTGCGTGAACTGGCCAAGAAGACTGGCATTCCTGTCACCATGACGTTAATGGGACTGGGCGCGTTTCCGGCGAATGATCCGCAATCGCTGCATATGTTGGGCATGCACGGTACGGTTTATTCGAACTACGCCGTTTCTGAATGCGACCTGCTGATTGCGTTGGGCGTGAGGTTTGACGATCGAGTTACCGGGAAGTTCGAAGAGTTCGCCAAGCATGCCAAGATCATTCACGTGGATATCGATGCTTCCGAAATCAACAAGAACAAAGAAGCTCATTTGCCCATCATCGCCGACGTCAAGCAAGTGCTGACTGAGCTGAACAAGATTGTGGAAGCGCCCGAAGACATTTCCGGGTGGGTCAAGCAATGTGACGAATGGCGCAAGGATGATCCGTTGGATTACGATCGCTCGTTTGATGGAATCCTGCAGCAACATGCCATTGATGCGCTTTCCAATTTAACGGGCGACGGTGACACCTATATCACCGTCGGCGTGGGACAACATCAAATGTGGGCAGCTCAATTTTATAAGTTCAATCGGCCAAGGCGCTGGATGTCTAGTTCCGGTCTGGGCACCATGGGCTTTGGTTTGCCAGCCGCGATGGGCGTCCAAGCTGCTCATCCCGGTTCGCTTGTAATTGACATTGATGGTGACGGTAGTTTCCAGATGAACATTCAGGAACTGGCCACGTGCTATTGTGAAGAACTGCCGGTCAAAGTCCTGCTGCTGAACAACCAGCATTTGGGGATGGTGGTCCAATGGGAAGATCGCTTTATGGATGGCAACCGCGCTCACACGTATTTGGGACCGATACATCATCCGGAAGCCAAGGGACAAGGCGATAGCGCGTTTGCAAAGGAACGCTATCCTGACTTTGTCACCATCGCCAAGGGATACGGCTGCGGTGGTGCCAGCGTGTCCAAGAAAGCCGATCTTGCCGGAGCGTTGGAAGAAATGATCAAATACCCGGGCCCCTTTGTGCTGGATGTCGAAGTCCCGTATCAAGAGCATGTATTGCCGATGATTCCTTCGGGTTGTACGGTCCGAGAAATCATCAAGAAATAACGTTCTGGTTGTCCGGAATTTCCGGCTTAAGCCATGTCGAAGAGCCTCATTGTGAGGCTCTTTTTTTATCTCGGCCGCTAGATTGTCGGTTTTTGTTAATTCAAACCATAGAGTTTCATAGTGCACTATTTCGGCAAGTGCCAAACGAACTTCTTGTGGTTTGAACCATGGCTGACAAGCGAAACTTTCATCGTATAGAGACAAACAAGCGTTCCATTCGTCTGTCCAACCGCTGGCGATCCTGGAAGGGCTACATTATCAACCAAAGTAGCGGCGGATACGGACTTCTGATACCGAAGGGAAAGCTCAAACTGCGGCCCAACGAACTGCTTGATATGCAGGTAGACGCCGACCGCATTTTGGTGGAAGTTCGCAACGTTCGTGAAACCAACCATGGCACGATTGTTGGTGTGATGCTGAAAGAGTTTTCGTCAGAAAAACAAGCGGTCGTCGCCGATGCCGGAAAACTAGCGTGGCTTATGCAATTGTCCGGCTACCACTACGCACGAAATCCGTTTGTGCCTTTGGTGTTGGCAATCAGCACTCTGGCCGTGGCCACCTACGTTACATCTCAACTGGCTCCTACGGAATTGACGCGAAAAATCGAATCGGTCCGACGTCAAGCAGTCCGATTTGTCATGGGAAATTAGCGAACCGCAAGGCTCAGCGAGTTTCCCGAGCGGTGTTCTAGCGTTATGCTTAGTGGCAAGAAGTACGTGTCCTGTGTCTTGCGTGCCAACCACGATCCTTTCCGTGTCAGTTATTTATGGGTCTGTATCTTGCCATCGCTTTTGTGCCCCTTGGAGTATATTTGGCACTGATCGGCGCGCTCAATCTGGCGTCAACGCCGTTTGTTACAAACGGATTTCGGGACAGTTTGACGCTGTCGCTAGGCATCTCCGGCTTGGTGATTGCCGGTCCGGTCGAATTGTTCTTGCCAGAAAATGCCGCATCCGTGTTTGGCTCGTGGATCTGGGGCCCGCTGGTGGTTTTGTATGTACTGGTTTCGCTGTTGATTGCCTTGGTCTCGCGGCCCAGGATTGTGGTTTACAATATTTCGCCGCAACAACTGCGGTCCCCACTTTCCGATCTGGCTCGAAAGCTGGATGGTTCGGCCAAATGGGCTGGCGATTGCCTGTGCCTGCCTGAACGAAAAATACAACTGTGCATGGAAGCGAATCCACCGATGCGCAACACCCAGTTGGTTGCCGTCAATCCAGCTCAGTTGGACGAAATTGCCGAATGGCGACATCTGGAAATTGAACTCAAACGGGAATTGGCAAACGTTCAAACTGGCGCTAATCGCCGCGGCGTTGGCTTTCTTCTTACTGCCGCAACCATCGCCGTGTTGGTCAGTATGGCCTTGTTGCAGAGCCGACAAGATCTAGCACAAGACACGTTGGATTTCCTTCGTTGGTAGCGTGACCGACAGAATTTTGCCAAGATTTATCCTCGTGCGGCGAATAGTATGATTCGTGGCCCTCGTAGGCCTGGTGCATGGGAATTGGGGCAGCGTAAGACACGTCTTGGCAAAATTCGAATACTGGAAAGGACATCTCATGCGTTGGGAGCACTTTTTTCTTAATCCGGCTGTCGTTTGGGTGCTGATACCCATTGTCGCCATCGTAGTTACGGGCATCCAGCAGATCATTCGAATGGTACTGCGGCACCGCGAACGGATTGCGATGATCGAACAAGGCATCCATCCCGACGCACCCGACTCAACACAGGATGCGAATTCGGAAACGGACTGGCGACTTCGCACTACCACGGGTCAATCCGAATAACACTGTTCAAGCCCAAGTCCCGGTCCACGCCGATCACCCTGGACAGAAAATGTCCTGCGACTCTAGCACGAAGTAGATCAACTGCCCATCTACTCTGGCGTCAGAGTAGATGGTTTTACCCATCGTTATTCTGACACTTTGCGAAGCACTCCTGTCGAGTTTAGAAAGACGCCACAACGTTTTCCTTCATTTTTGGACGGCACTCATTCGCGATATCGAGGCGCAGTTAGATCGGCGCGACAACGAATCGAAATCTAGCCAATCGTGTTTGTATCGGCTTTAAACCGGACGAGATGGATTCACTTAGGACGTTACCAACCGGGCGGCCTTTTCCTTTTCCAAGCAGCGACCGATTTGGCGAACCGCTTGTCGCAGCCGGTTTTCGTTTTCCACCATGGCCATGCGAAGATACCCTTCGCCCGCTTCGCCGAAACCGCTGCCAGGACTGACCGCTACGTCTCCTTTTTCCAACAACATCATGGCAAAATCCATGGTCGACATCGACGATCGCCACGGTTCGGGAATCTTGGCCCACAGAAACATTCCGGCTTTGGGCGGATTCACTTCCCAACCTATGCGACGTAATCCGTCTACCAATACGTCGCGACGTCCTTGATAAATCTGCGATTGTTTTTCTACAGCCGCATCGGTGTCTCTCAAAGCCACAATGGCCGCAATCTGAATCGCTTGGAACATTCCGTAATCGTAATAACCTTTGATGGTCCCCAGGCCTCGGATCATTTCTGCATTGCCGCAGCAAAAGCCCACTCGCCAACCGGCCATGTTGTAGCCTTTGCTCATGGTGGTGAATTCGACCCCTACGTCACTGGCGCCCGGTGCGGCCAGAAAACTAGGTGGTTGATAGTCGTCAAACGCAACGTCGGCGTACGCAAAGTCGCTGATCACCATAAATCCATAGCGTTTGGCCAGTTTGACCACTTCGACAAAAAATTCCGGTTCGACCGTCACCGTCGAAGGGTTGTGCGGATAGCAAATGATCAGCAACTTGGGCTTGGGATACAGATGCTCACATGTGTATGCGATATTGGACAAGAACTTTTCGCTGTCCTCCACTTCCAGCGAAATGACATTGCCCGAAGCCAAGGCGACGGCGTACGTGTGAACGGGAAAATAAGGCGCCGGCACAATGGCGGTGTCGCCTGGTCCCATCAGAGCCAAGCACATGTGCGAAAAGCCTTCTTTGGATCCCAGGCAAGTGATGACTTCGTGTTCCGGGTCCAACCGCACGCCATACTTCTTGAAATACTTGCTGGCAATTTCCTTTCGCAAATTCAAGATACCGTTGGACTTGCTGTAGCCGTGGTTGCTGGGGTCTTGGGCAGCCGCGGCCAGTTTTTCAATGACTACGTTTTCCGGTGGGTCTGACGGATTGCCCATGCCCAAGTCGATGACATCGCTGCCGTTGCGACGCTTCTGGTACAACAGCGTATTGATGCGGCCAAACATGTACGGTGGCAACCGGTGCACTCGCGCCGCCAATTCAATCTTGAACGGCTGTTCTTCAAACGGTTCCTGATTGGGCAGCGAATCTCCGGCTTGATCCATTTCATATTCGGACATGACAGTAGTTTTCCAAGTAATAAGTCGACAGTTTGACAACCGTTCGCAACTCGATCAACGACACCGCCGAGCCACCAAACCATTGGTCAAACAAAGTAGAACGAAAGCGTCATTGTATGCTCGGCGCGAACCAGGAAATAGGGCAATATTTTCCACTCGCCCAGCGTTTTTGGCGACGAATCTGGTTGGCAAATCGCTTCCGTTGCTGGCGATCGTCCCCTATCCTGGTAGTCCGTTGTCCGATTTCAGACGAATTCTCGCGAGTCAGCCCTGATGCGATTATTGATTCTTTCTACCTGCGTCGCCTTGGTCGCTTCAGCGAATCACGCCACGGCAACGGAATCCATTTCACTTTCTGAACGAATCACGTTGGAATTTGCCACGCAAGAACAGGCTCGTCAAACGCTGGGAAAGTCGGATTCATTTACTTTGAACCAACAGCCACTGGAGCGTCAGATTCGTTTGCAAGCGGAAACGCCTATCAGCGAAGCTCAGCTACTGGAGTTCGCCAGTCAACAAGCGTTGGATTGGAACGACGGAGAACGACAAAAAATTCGCGAAGCCGTGCAACCGTTGTTGGACAATCTAAAGCGACTAAACCATTTATTTCCTGCGAAGGTTGCACTGATCAAAACCACGGGCAAAGAAGAAGGAGGCGCCGGATATTGCCGTTCGAACTCCATCATTCTTCCAACCGAAACGATTAACCAGCCGACACCCGCGGTCACTCGGATCTTGGCCCACGAGCTTTTCCATATTCTCAGTCAGTACCGATCAGACTTGCGCCGGCCACTGTACGGAATCATTGGTTTTGTGCCCATTGAACCGGTGGATCTGCCCAAGTCGCTGGCCGAACGCCGCATAACCAATCCGGACGCCATTGACTTGAGCTATGTGTTGCCGCTGCATGATCAACGCGAAGCAACAACGACCGCACTCCTGCCCATCACGTTTGCGCGACGCTCCAACTACGAAGGCGGCAGTTTGTTTGCGAACTTGGATTTCCAATTGCTCGTTCTAACCAAAGTAGATGGCGATTGGGTCGTGTCCATGTCGGATGATAATCCTGTCTTGAAACAGCCCGACGCCGTGCCGGAGTTTCAACGAGCGATCGGGAGAAACACGAACTATATTATTCATCCCGAAGAAATCATGGCGGACAACTTCGTCCATTGGATGCTAGGGAAACAAGACGTCCCGGATATGCGGATTATCCAGCAGTTGGAAAAGACGCTGTTGGAAGCGACGCCCAAAGACTGATTACGGTTGCCAAGGCATCACTTCGCTCCATAATCAGGCCGATACGTGCCGATCGCGTCTGTTCTGATTCGCCGGCCACGTGTCCGGTCTCCAGAACGAGATTAAACGCCTGTGTCGATTGTGCTGGCTATGCAGCAAAGATCCGTCACCACTTGGAATCCGTCCTATACTTTCGGACAAGCCTCGTGGCTAGGTAAGAACGCAGCACAGCATTGTCATTTTGCACCGATATGAACAATACAAAATCGATCACTCATTCTTCGTGGTCCTTGCGCACCATTGTCTACCGACTGTTAGATACGTCGTGCATTCTGGTCGGCTTGGCGATCGCCATGTGGGCCGAAGCCAAGGCCTTTGATGATTTTACGCTGACCGTTGCGCTCGCCGCCATTGTCGCGTTTTATCTTTCGTCCGAGGTGTCCGGCCTGTACCGAAGTTGGCGAGGAATCTCGTTGGAACGAGAAATCCTGTGTTCGGTGGTGACCTGGGCACTGGCGTGCCTGCTGTTATTGGCATCGTCGGTGATGATGCGGTACGCGCAATGGGTCGATCGATCGTTTGCTGTCACGTGGATCGTGCTGACTGCGTCTTGCTTGGGATCATCCCGAGTCTTCATGCGTTTGGTCCAGTGTTATCTTCGCTCGAAAGGCTTCAACACTCGACGCTTTGCCGTTGTAGGCGTAACTGAACTCGGCATCAACCTGGCGCACAAGATTGATCATTCGCCGGAAATGGGACTGCGGATGGTCGGGTTCTATGATGACCGCGTAGACGAACGGCTGCCCGACATCCCCGTTGGCATGGAGCAACGCATTGGATCGATTGATCAACTGGTGGAGGACGCCCGACGAGGCCAAGTGAATTTGATCTACATTACGTTTCCGATGCGAGCAGAAGAGCGAATTCGGAAAGTCTTGAACAAACTAGGCGACACCACGGCGTCTGTCTACATTGTGCCCGACTTCTTTGTGTTCGAATTGCTGCATTCTCGCTGGACACACATCGGCGGTATCCCTGCGGTCAGTGTTTTTGAAACGCCTTTCCACGGCGTGGGCGGGTATACCAAACGATTGCTAGACATTGCCCTGGCAACGGTCCTGTTAGCCGTCTTGGCCGTTCCTATGTCGGTGATTGCCGTTCTGGTCAAATGGTCTTCGCCCGGTCCCATTTTCTTCCGCCAAAAACGCTACGGTCTGGACGGAAAGGAAATCTTGGTCTGGAAGTTTCGTAGCATGCGAGTCATGGAGAACAGCGGCAAGGTGACTCAGGCCACCAAGGACGATCCCCGCACCACTCGCATTGGTTCCATCCTTCGCAAAACTTCGCTCGACGAATTGCCGCAACTCTTCAACGTGATCCAAGGCAACATGTCACTGGTCGGGCCTCGTCCCCACGCCAGCGTGCACAACGAAGAATATCGTTCGCTGATTCAAGGATATATGCTCCGCCATAAAGTGAAGCCAGGCATTACCGGCTTGGCACAAGTGAATGGTTGGCGAGGCGAAACCGATACGCTGGAAAAAATGGTCGGCAGAATCGAATGCGATCATCGCTACATCCGAGAATGGTCACTGTTCATGGATCTGAAAATCCTATTCCAAACCATTTGGGTGGTCTTCAGCCGACAAAACGCCTACTGATTCGGCTCGAGTTTGCTTGATTTCTGTGCGAGCAATGCTGCTTGCGTGTGCAGGTAAGTCATGTCGCGAACCGGTCGCCGTACAAATTTGGCGATTGGTAATTGAAATCTTCTGTCGTTTTCTTATGATCGGACCGGCGCACTGCAAGTGGCATGGGCTTTGCGTTGGAAGCCGACGATCAGGCGGCGGTGTTCGATGTCTTTCAACTTCGAAACACCGAATAGGACGGTTTCAGTCATCGTTATTCTGGGATGATTGGGACGTTGCTCTCCGTGGCAAATCCTGGATTGCGGACTGATCTGCAGTGTTCTCAAGGAGAGCAAATTACTTTTTTTAGGTGAGGAGTCATTCCCGAGATGAAAGCGAAGTTGGAATACATTTGGCTAGACGGTTACAAGCCCACTCAGAGCTTGCGTAGCAAGACGATGATTCGTTCAAATTTTGACGGTTCGCTGGAAAGCTGCCCGATGTGGTCATTCGACGGCAGTTCGACAGAACAAGCGGCAGGCAACGCTTCGGACTGTCTTTTGAAACCAGTTGAGGTCTTTCCTGATCCGCAGCGGAACAATGGCTTTCTGGTAATGACCGAAGTTCTCAATGCGGACGGCACTCCGCACGTCTCCAATGGACGAGCGACCATTGGTGACGAAGATGACGATGATTTTTGGTTCGGCTTTGAGCAAGAATATTTCTTGTGGGACACCAGTACGCAGCTGCCTCCTGGTTTTCCACCCGGCGGTTACCCTCCACCGCAAGGCCCGTATTATTGTTCGGTAGGTGCCAAGAACGCCTTTGGCCGAGACATGGTGGATGAACATTTGGACGTCTGCCTGGAAGCGGGCTTGAACGTGGAAGGCATTAACGCCGAAGTGGCTGCCGGACAGTGGGAATTCCAGATCTTTGCGAAGGGCGCCAAACGCGCCGGTGATGAAATCTGGATCGCTCGCTATCTGCTAGAACGCATTGGCGAAAAATACGGCATGGGCATCAACTGGCATCCAAAGCCACTTGGTCCGACGGACTGGAACGGTTCTGGTATGCACGCCAACTTCTCGAACGGCAGCATGCGAACGGCTGGCAAGAAGGAAGTCTTTACTGAAATCTGTGAAGCATTCGGTGGCAAGATCACTCGTCACATCGACGTTTACGGTGCTGACAACAACCAGCGTTTGACGGGCCTGCACGAAACGCAATCGATTGACAAATTCAGCTATGGAGTTTCGGACCGAGGTGCATCGATTCGAATTCCGGTCAGCACCATTGATGATGGCTGGAAGGGACGCTTGGAAGATCGCCGACCGGCATCCAACGCGGATCCTTACAAAGTGGCTTCCGCCATTATTCGCACCGTGAAAGAAGCAGGCCACTAAATCTGGTCATTTGAAAATTGAATTGATTTTAAGAAGGGTGCTTCGCGTCATGCGACACCCTTTTTGTTTGGCGTCATGCGGTTGGCGGCGCCGGCCTTGGCCACCATAATAATCATCGGTTTGTCACTAACCTATCCAAGGCGGATCCGAACATGACTCCCAAAGAAGTCCTTTCCCTGTGTCGACAAAAAGACGTGAAGGCGGTAGATCTGCGGTTCACCGATTTCTTTGGCTGTTGGCAGCATCTGACCATTCCCGTGGGTCGTTTGGACGAAGACCTGTTTGAAGATGGCCTGGGATTGGATGGCTCCAGTTTACGAGGCTGGCAGGAGATTCACGAAAGTGACATGCTGGTTGTTCCGCAATCAGAAACTGCGTATTTGGATCCGTTTGCCACCCTGCCCACGATGACCATCTTGTGTCATGTTCAAGATCCGTTGACTCGAGACGAATATTCCCGAGACCCACGGTATATCGCCAAGAAGGCCGTGAATTATTTGATTCGCAGTGGCTTTGCCGACACCGCTTTCTTTGGTCCGGAGGCAGAATTTTTTGTGTTCGACAAAGTTCGCTTTGATCAATCCGCTCAGCACAGTTTTTATCAGATTGATAGTCGAGAAGCGTATTGGAATCGCGGAAACGAACAAGCCAACGGCAATATATTGCGCCCCAACGGCGGCTACTTTCCTACTCCGCCTGCAGACCAGTTAATGGACGTCCGCAATCAAATGATGCAAACCATGATCGATTGCGGATTGGATGTGGAATGCCATCATCATGAAGTCGCCTCGGCCGGCCAGTGCGAAATTGATCTGCGCTATAACGACTTGGTCTCCATGGCCGACGCCATGATGATCTATAAATACGTGGTCCGAAACGTCGCCGTGCGAAACAATCTGGTTGCCACCTTCATGCCCAAGCCGATCTTTGGCGAAAACGGTTCCGGGATGCACACGCATTTTTCGCTCTGGAAGGAAGGCGACCCCTTGTTCTCTGGTTGCGAATACGCCGGACTCAGCGACATGGCGCTGCATGCTATCGGCGGCATTTTGCGACACGCACCCGCCTTGTTAGCGCTGACCAATCCCAGCACCAACAGTTTCAAACGTTTGGTACCGGGCTATGAAGCGCCTGTGAATCTGGTCTATTCGCAGCGAAACCGTTCGGCCGCCTGTCGCATTCCGATGTACAGTCCCAGCCCTGCCGCAAAACGGATTGAATTTCGCTGTCCCGATGCAACCTGCAATCCGTACTTAGCTTTCGCCGCAATTCTGATGGCAGCTCTAGACGGTATTCAAAACAAACTGAATCCCGGCGAACCGTATGATCACAATGCCTACCAAGCAGAAACGGACCTGCCGAACGCACCTGGTTCCCTGGACGAGGCACTAACCGCTCTGCAAAACGATCACGAATTTCTGCTCAAAGGAGACGTCTTCACGCCCGACGTCATCCAGACTTGGATTCACTACAAACGAGAAAACGAGATCAAGCCGCTTCGCCTACAGCCTCATCCGCTGGAATATTGCATGTACTTCGACGCGTAAGAGCTTGAAAGCAGTGACGAACGAACCGGCACGGCTCGATGAGCGCATCTCGCAATTGCTTAACTCTGCGTAAACAACAAATCCACCGCGTCATCAGGTAGTGCAGCTGTCGAACGAAGTTTCTGACGTTCGCCGTCCGTTTCCATCCACGCATCCGCTGCGAAAATTGCCGCTGCCACGTCGCTGTTAGCAACAACACTCGTCGACCGTGGGACCAATACGTCTGGCTCGCCTTCCGCTGACGAATTCAGCTGATTGATGATCGACAACGCATCGATGGGTGACAAGTACTGGTCACCATTGACGTCCACCATTGCTGCGGGCAACAGCGCTAAGTCAATATCCCGAGCCAACTGTCGCGAACCGGCGCCATTCAATTCGTTGATTACCAGCAGCGCGTCTAACGGCGTGACTTCGCCGTCGCCATTGACGTCACCCGGATTCTGCGAATTCGTTAAACTGGCAATTCGCAGATCAAACGCACCAAAGGCGATGTTCGCGCTGTCGACCGGCGAGTTCGAACCAAATACCAGTGTCTGATGTGTCGGCAAATCGTCCGCGGCGTTCGTCCCGAATCGTAGCATGCCCGCCGAAGTCGCTCGCATGGGGATCGACACCAACCGAGTTAACTCGCTGCCCTGCGGTTGCACACCATTGGTTCCACCCACTTCATCCAACACTCCGTTCCCGTTCGTCGAGCCGGACACCACGTTGCCAAAGAGCGCCGCGTGTTGCAATGGTCCCGTCGCCACGGCCAATTGGCTGTCATACGTGACATCGACATAAGCCGCGAACAGGCCTCGCGGATTGCTGCGAATATCCTGCACATAAACGTTTAACGTAAAGTTGTCGCTAGGCTGCACGTGCGTCAAACGCTGGCCGGCGCCGTCCGTCACTTCCAGGACGTACTGAACATGTTTCTGTACCGGAGTAACGTCGATGTGGACGGTGGCGGACGCTGTTTGGCCCGCAGCATCGATCACGGTGTACGTAAACGAATCACTGCCCGCGTACCTCGCCACCGGTTGATATAAAATGCGTTTACCGTCCGCCGATATAGAAACTGCGGCATCGCGTTCCGATTCACTAACCGACTGAATCTGCAGACTGCCGTTACCAGAACTGTCGTTACTGAGCACGGCCAGTGAAACCGATGCGGAATTGGTCTGCACGCTGAAATGGTCGTCTTGCGTCACGATCGGTTCGATCACATCTTGTACCGTGATCACCACTTGGGCCGAAGTCGATACACCGGCGATATTCGTCAGCGTATACGAAAAGTGTTCTTCGCCAATGAAACCAAACGGCGGCGTGTACAGCAGACTGCCGCCGCCAGGCCCCAATTCAATGGCACCTCGAATGTCGTTCGCCTCGAGTGCAGAAATGGTCGCACCACTCAACGGAATCCGGTCGTTCGAGAGCACATCCACGTAATTGCGATTTGAGTTTTCCAACACAGTCAATTGATCTGCGTTGGCAATCGGCTGTCCCACTTCGGCCGTGGTTTCACCAATCAGCACCGCGTAGTCTTCCACTTCTCCGCCTACGGCAAGTCCCTTGGGACCGACATTCAACTGGCTGGAAATGCGAAAACGCGCGTACGTGACGCCTGGCAGCGTGGTGGCGGGAATGATGTGTTCAAACGAACTGACGCCGGCCGGCACTTGTCGATTGACAGCTATCTGTTCGCCAACATCGTCCCAATCGCCGTCCGCATTGAAGTCAATCCAGCCCTGAAGCAAACCACTCTGCGACGCCGTCACTTCGAACGTCGCCGGTCTCCCTGGCAATAGCGAAGTCACAAAGCGAATCCCATCTTCATCATCACCCACCGACGTGTCATCTACATTCGCAGCGGTATTGCCTACGCCATCCGTTTCGGAATCGACGGAACTTCCCAGATACAAATTCGTTCCCAACGCATGCACCGCGCCGCCGTCCGCAGCCGACGTGGGATAGGGGAACGGCGCGTCACCATAGTCATGATTGGGGCGCACGCCAATGACGGTATCTTGATTGTTTTGGTTGTCGCGAACATTCCGAGTTGCCCCGGCTTGCATCTCCCATCCGGCGGCTGGCACCATGCGAATGATGGCCTCGTCCAAATTGACGTTGGCAAACGAAAACCGACCTTGCGCATCGGACCGAGTCTGCACTTCGCCGATATTCGGCAGCCCGTCTCCATTGGCGTCGATAAACAGGGTGAGTCCCGGAACGCCTTGAGACGTCAGTTCGCCCGCTTCGCTCAACAAATGCACCTTGCCCTGCACGTTGCCCAGTTGTACCAACCGAACGAAACCAAAATCAACGTGACTGATCTGGTTGGATGCAACATCCACTTGCGCGGACCCAGCGGAAGATGTCGCTTCCCAACCATCGCGACCGACGACCAACACGCTGACACTACCCGTTGCGACGTCGGCCAATGTGAAATGACCGTCTGTTGTGGTGGTGGCGATGGGCTCCGACGCGTCTCGGCGACCATTTGCATTTTGGTCTGCAAACACTGTCCACGCAGACAAACCGGTTTCGTCAACATTGGGCTGGCCGTCTCGGTTGTGATCTTGAAAAACGCGGCCCGTGATGGTGCCGAACGTCGGATTGGGATTTTCGTTGTCATCGCCGCCGTTATCAGGATTGGAATTGTCTCCGTTCGAACCATCGTTGACCAAGCTGTCGCCGTCAGACGGATCGTCGATGGGTTCGCCTTCTGCTCCGTACAGATCCAGCTGCCACGAATCTAACGCTCCGACGTTGCCCGACTTGAGATCTCGCACCGTCAGTGTCCATTCTCCGGCGGTCGCTTCGCCCCAGTTGCGATTGGTCGAAAAAACCCAGCGGTTGTAGCTGCCCGTATCGCGATCTCGTGCTTCCGCCAAAATCGATTCGGTTCCAGCGGGCGAACGGAGCACAATCTGCAAGTCACCTCGTTTTGCATGTTCCGCATTCACGGTGACTTCGACCCAATCGACGGTCAAATTTTCTTCGATATGGATCGAACTCGACACGCCCGTCGCTTGGTTATCGGGAATGGAAGCTTGTACGACGATTTCGCCCGAAGACGAACGCAATTCCGAACCAATCGAAGTCCACGTCTTAGCCAATTCAACGGCAGACTGCGCATCCACCACGCCAAAACCGTAACTGTGATTTACAAGTTTGCCCGCGCCGTTTTCGGTCCAGTCGGGATGAGCAAGATCGGTGGGACGCGCCGATTCCACCAAGATATGCTGGACGTCTCGCCAAGTCAGACTGGGATTGGCTTCCAGCAACAACGCCACCACGCCCGCCACGACGGGTGCGGCAGCCGACGTGCCGCCAAAGATGGATGTGTAGGAAAGATCTTCTAATGCGTCACTGTCAAGCGCCTGGCCTCTTGCGGTATTGAATCCCAACGTCCCCACTCGATCCGTTGTCACCACACCGGTCGAATCGTTGCTGGAGTATGCCGTGACCAGCAGTGAAGCGCCGGGTTCGCTATAAAACGACTTCACGCCGTTGTGGTCCACCGCACCTACGGCAATGGTTTGACGCAAATTCGCGTAGCCGTCCAAGTTGACGTTGTCTTGCACCAATCCGCCGTTTCCCGCTGCCCAGACGTGAATGTTGCCAAGTCCGTTGCGTCCCGTTTGCACGCTGGCTTGCAGGGCGGCAAGGAACAGCGGACCGGGCGATTCCGCAATCGCGTTATCACTGGGACCCCAGCTGTGCGTATAGACGTCAATCGTATCATTGGCGAACGCGACGCCTTTCGCTTCCAGTAGGTCCGATTGTGCTTCCGTGATGGGAATGCGAATGGCAGCCAAAGCGGCTTGAGGTGCGACGCCCGAAACGCCAATCTGATTGTTGGCCGAAGCCAATGCGACGCCGGCAACCGCCGTACCGTGGCCAATGCCCAAGGGCGAGGGCAGCGGATCGGCATCGTTGTCCGTGAAATCGTAGCTCGATTCGGCAACATAGCGATCGTACAAATCCGGGTGTAGGTATTCGACTCCTTCGTCCACCACGCCGATGACAACACCTTGTCCTTGGTACTGATCCCAAACGTCCGTGATGCGAATGTCCTGACCAGCCGTGCCGCCCGTTTGTCCCGTGTTAGACAGATACCATTGCTGCGCAAACAACGGATCGTTAGGAATGGAGCGTAGGCTTCTGGTTTCGGCGATGGCAGGATAGCGGTATTGGACTCCGTCCAGTTGCGTCAATGCGTCGGCAATCTGAGAACTCGAAATGCCCAATGACTTTAGGTTGGTTACGTCCAGCGCATAAGTGTGGCTAAGCCAGGGAATGGATTGGACGTTGTCTTGGGTCAAGCCCAGTCGCTGCCAAGCGGATACTTCTAATGATTCGGACGAAGTGACGACCCACTGATCGGCTGCATCGAGCTGTTCGGCGGAATAGGCCGACAGCTCCGACACGCGTTCAAATGCCGCGATCACGGGCGCCGAGACGTCGGCTAGGTTCGCCGCGAACAACAGCTGTCTGTCTTCTAAACGCTCTACTTGTCCAAGTGCGATACGCCGGTTGCCAAAACGCTTGCTCATAACACAGCCTAACCTCGGTTGCCACCTTCAGAATGCGCCAACCTGTCATGCTAGTTCCAGCGTCAAGGGTGTCAAACGAACGTAAAGCATTAGAAACCAGCGGTCTCGAGGCATTTCACGTATACGAGCTTTTCATTGGGAAAATGATTCAGAATCTGGATGCAATTGTGTCTCAGACATGATACAACGCACGTCCCGCCCCGTTGTTCTGTCCACTGACTGCGTGTCGTTGTGATGTCACGCGTGAATTAACTTATTGCAGAGTTGTTAGGAGATGAACATGAGTCGCTTGTTTGGGAATTGTAGTTTTTGGCTAACAGTGTGGTTGATGGTATGCCTGACGGTTCCGGGTCTGGCACAGACAACGATTTTTCACTACCGAGTCAACGACTCGGATGACGCAGGATTGCCGGTTGTGCCCAGCGTTGGCGGTGAAGACGGGATTGCCGGGCCGGATGTGGAGTTAAGCAGTGACATTCCAACCGTAGGTGTGCCTGCGGACGCGGGCAACCGATCGTTGTTTGGCGGCGGCCTGGACGGAATTAATTCGGCGGATATCGTCGAATTGGATAATGGCTTGATTTCCGACGCGGGCGGATTCACTTACGAAACCTGGTTCAACTGGGACGGATTTGGCGACATTAATTCGATTATTGACTATGCCGGTACGGAGAAGTTGGTAATTGACGTTAACGCGGGTGCCGGCAATGAATTGCGAATGCGAATCAACAGTAATGGCGGTCTGGATTCGTTCATCGCAGAAGTAGAACCAGAGACTTGGTACTATTCGGCCGTGGTGTTTGATACTCAGGGAAACGATTTGGCCGAAGATCTGTCGATCACCGGCGTGTTCCATTTGTATTTGGATGGTGAACTGTTAGATACGACGGACGAAGTGACGATCACGGAATTCGGTGATTCGCTAGGCAGAACAATTGGAATCTCCAAACATCCTCTGGGGTTCGCTCGCGACTTTTTCAACGGTTTGGTGTATGAACCTCGAGTATCCTTGGGCGCACTCACCGCTGGTCAATTGTTATACCAAGGGACCGGCGGTTTGCTGGGTGACTTCGACGGTAGCGGCCTTTTGGATGCAGCAGATATCGAAATACTCAGCGATGCGGTTCGCACCGGTTCTATGGATTCGCACTATGATCTGGACGAAAGCGGAGTCGTTGACGCCGACGATCGGATCTACTGGGTGGAAGGCCTAGCCAATACGTATCTCGGCGATTCAAATTTGGACGGCGAATTCAGCAGTTCGGACTTTGTCCAGGTCTTCACCGCTGGCGAGTACGAAGACGCAACGGCATTGAATTCGACTTGGAGCGAAGGAGATTGGAACGGCGATGGCGATTTTGATTCCAGTGATTTCGTTGCGGCTTTTACTGCGGGTGGCTATGAACTGGGACCGCGAGTCGGCGTCAGCGCCGTGCCCGAACCCAGTGCCGCTATGGGGATGTTGATGCTGGTGACTCTGGCGATTGGTATCCTCCGCCGTCACTTGGTTTAGCACTTCCACGTCGTGCGGTACGCACCAATTCGAAGTGACAAGAGGTTGTCGTTCGACTTTGCCGATTGACTGCCTTGAGAAAATTGAGCCGCGTCCATTGTCAGGATCGCGGCAACGCACTTTCCGTGAATCGTTCGAATCATCCCACCAATCCGTTCAGATAGCAATTGCTTGATTCATGTACAGCGATAGCATTGCCATCGTCGATCTTATGGTGGACGGCGGCGTACGAGGGATGCTAGCTGTTTTAGGGAAGCTAAATGCCAAAAGGAGTGAGCAGATGAAATTGCGGTGGAAAGTCGCCAGGGCGACCTTTTCGTTCGCGGTCGTGCTAGCAGGCGTCGCCACGACGTGGTCGGATGAAACGGTGCATTTCTTGCCCGCCGAGCCGACTGTACCATGGGGTTGCCAGGAATGCATGCAGTGCCTGGACCTATGGGACGGCTATTGCTACGAAAAAATGGCATGGAAAGCGTATCGCCAACCCATTCGACAAAGTTGCGGTGGTAACTGTTCGTCCTGCGCCAAACATCCCAGTAACGATTCGTGTGCATGCGTCGGTGCAAACGGTTGTTCCGATACGTCCTGTGCACCAGTCGTTTCGAATCCCGTCGAACCGTCCGTAACACTCACGCCGTCGGAACCGAGGCCAATGATCATGGAGCAACAGCCGTTGGGCGAATTGGATAGCACCACGCCGATGGACGAACCGGCCCTGGATGCGACTGAGCCGGTGGAAGATGCTGTTCCAGAAGCACCTCCACAAATAGAGGTCCGCGCTGACGAAGAATCGTCCACGCAAAACGTATCCGTCATCACGGATGATGGCTCGCTAACCAATGCAAAGCCAACTGCTCCACTACCTCCCGAACCGATTGACTTTGAAATCAATGACGTGGAATTGCCGGTCAATCCACCACCGGCGTCGGAACGCCCCGCCGTGCAGGCCCGGCCAAGGCCGGCTCCGTCCAGTCGGCGAGTTCAACCAGCTCGGCCGCCCGTGCAACCTCGATCCGCACCGGTTCGACAAGTTCCGCCGATTCCGGAAGAACCGGTTTCAGAACGTCCTATTCCGGCCGATTCGTTGAAGATGTTTCCGCCCGAGCCTTTGGAGGATGGGTTGGAAGAATTCGCGGAACCTCGACGACGATCCTCCAATCGCCTGATCAAAAGTTTGCGAATGGCTTCGCACCGTTCGTCCAAGTGACGTTGGTCACTGGTATCGCTCGCTCCCGTACATCACAATCTAAAGATTGACTCAGGTCAGCCGGGAAACATCCACAAGAATTTCCGGCACCTATCTTTGGATTGTGATGTTGTTTTTGGGGAGGATCCGCATGCGTCTATGGCGATCAGTAGCAGCACTTTGTGCCGTTTGCCTTATTCTGAGTAGCTGGCGTTGTTCTATTGCTGACGATCCTCGAGTTTTCGACACGGATTTTCGTTTGCGAAAGCTGACGGAAGCGCCGGCACTGGTGACACCTATTGCCGTGGCCGTCGATGCGAACGGTCGAATCCTGGTAATTGAATCGCACACGCACCATCGTCCGGAGGACTACGACGGTCCCGAATTCGACCGCATCTTGGCATTTGACCGCAACGGAGATTTTCAGTCGCCCCGCGTGTTCTATCAGGGTTCGAAACAAACGATGAGCCTGGCCTTGCATCCGGACGGATCGCTGTACGTGGCCACTCGGCGCAGCATTTTCCGATTGCAAGACTCGAATCAAGACGGTTTGGCCGATCAGCGTACGGAAATCGTGTCGCTGGAAACCACCGGCGACTATCCGCACAACGGCTTGGGCGGCCTGGTCTTTCGAGATCCAGGCACACTGTACTTTGGCATGGGTGAAAACCTGGGCGTCGAATATAAGCTTGTGGCTCGAGACGGAACGTTCGTGTCAGATCAGGCGGAAGGTGGCAATGTGTTTCGCTGCCGACCGGATGGTTCGCAACTGGAACGCTTTGCCACCGGATTTTGGAATCCGTTTGGCAACGTGTTTGATGCTTACGGTCGACTCTACAGTGTGGACAACGATCCCGATGCCAGTCCGCCTTGCCGTCTGCTGCACGTGGTCCGGACCGCAGATTACGGCTATCAATTTCGCTACGGTCGTTCTGGTCGGCATCCGTTACAGGCGTGGAATGGCGAATTGCCAGGCACGTTGCCCATGGCCGCGGGCACTGGGGAAGCACCGGTTCAAGCGATTATTCATGAAGGCATGTTGTGGGTGACCAGCTGGGGCGACCATCGGATCGAACGTTATCGGTTGTCGCCATCTGGAGCGTCGGTGGTGGGACAGCGAGAAGTGGTGGTGCAGGGCGAAAAAGATTTTCGGCCTGTCGGTATCGCCGTTCTGGATGACGACGAAATTGTTTTCAGTGATTGGGTTGATCGCAGCTATCCGGTGCATGGCAAGGGCCGCCTGTGGAGCTTGAAGCGAACCAATCCCATTCGTAGCGAATCGGCCGAAAACATCCCATCCCCGTCGGCCGACGAAATTCGGGCTCGCGAGCTTACGACCAAAGTCGTTCCGGACGCGTTGGACGATACCGATCCGTTTATTCGACAAGCCGCCATCGCTGGGCTGATTCACGATGGCACGCAAGAACTTTCCGTGCGAACCGGGAAGACTCCGCGACAACGAATCGGCATTGCGCAGGCCATTCGCTGGTCAGCAGGGACCTTGTCCGACGATGATCTAGAAGCGATGCTGGCCGACGAATCGGAAGAAGTTGTTGCGTATGCGTTGCGAGTGATCGCGGAAAGGAAGCAAACGAACTGGAAGCCACAAGTTCTGAAGCTCCTGGACCAGCCGCTTTCCGCCACCATGCTGGCCAGAACGCTGGCGACGGTGGAATGGTTGGAACGAGGTACCGATTCGGCGAATCCACAAGTGATAACTGATCGGCTGTTGGCTATTTTGCAGGACGCAGGACAAACGCCGGAATTGCGATCCGCTGCGCTGCGAATGCTGTCCGCATCCGGATACGCTATCGACGTGGATTTGCTGACTCAGCTGCTGGACGATGATGCGGAAACCGTGCGTCGCACCGCAGTGCGGTATTTACTTGGAGACGAGCGACTCGACCGGTTGGCATTGTTAGAGCAAGTTGTTGGCAGGGACGCGGAAGCGATGGACATTCGTGCCGATGCCGTGGCCGGATTGGCGCCGGTGTGGAGCGAAGTGGAATCGAAACTTTCGCCTCACATTGCTAAACATCAAGTCTTGCAGGCCGAAGCACTTCGCAACGTTCGTACGAATGTGCCTCCCATCCTCAAAGAAAATGCAAACCGTGATTCGAACGAATTGGACACCGCATTGATGAACGAACTTGCTCAGCAACAGGGAAATGTAGATGCTGGGCGACGCGTCTTCTTTAGACGCAACGCCGGTCAATGTTTTGTCTGTCATCAGGCAGATGGAGTGGGTGCGATGATCGGGCCAGAACTGACGAGCATTCATTGGCGAGCGACCAAGGCGTTTTTGATCCAGTCTATCTTGGCTCCCAATACGGAAGTGGCACCCATGTATCAAACGGTGATTCTGGCCACGCGAGACGGAAAGCAGTTCTCCGGCTTGCCGTGGGAAGGTCCCGGAGAAACGGAATCGGAGTCGCTGGTGGGAACAGACGGCAAAGTCGTAAAAATTCCAGTTGCGGAAATTGAAAGCCGTCACTACCAAACGTCCTCCATCATGCCCACCGGCTTTGTGAATATGCTTTCCGCAGCGGAATTAGCGGACGTAGTGGCTTTTCTGATGGAGCGGCGGTAGTCTCGCCCAGCATTTTCGTGGTGGTCGGTTCTCGCCTGTGGTCTACAATCCTGATTGAGTCGCAGAACAACAAGGTCAGCGAGAACTCATGATGGGCACGAACTTGAACCACCAGGCGAAAATTGAAGTCTTTTTTGACGGCGAATGTCCCTTGTGTATTCGCGAAATTAAAATGCTGAAAGCCCTGGACCGTAAACATCGCATCATCTTCACGGACATTTCTGCGGCAGAATTCGATCCCGGTTCGGTCGGATTGACGATGGAACAGCTGATGACGGAAATACGAGGCCGATTGCCCAAC
>JAGQOZ010000149.1 GCA_020426955.1 Planctomycetales bacterium | reverse complement strand
CGTGGTGGTCACGTTTTGCACTGTGACGGGTTGGCGAAATGGCAACTTCGTCCAAATCAGTGACGCTCGGAAAATTTACGCCGATCAGTGGGGCGATGAACATTGGAGCGCCATTCAGATTACAACGGCTTCCGGCATTTGCGCGGTGGTGGACATGCACTTCGCTAGACAATTGCCGGCAACCGGATTCGTCAAACAAGAAGATGTAGAATTGGATGCGTTCTTGAATAACCGCTTTGGCAAAAATTATCATTCGTCCTCGGCCACGCGATTCAGTCACGCTCACAGCAACGGCAACGGAGTATCACAATGAACTTGGAGTTGAAATCGTCACTAACCGCGATTGGTGTTGATCATGAATTTGCGGTGGCAACCGGTTCACACTGGGAGGCAGGGCAGGGGAGTTTGCTTCGGCTAAGTTCGCCTGTGGACGGTTCGCAACTGACGGAATTTCATTTGGCCACGGAAGCGCAGGCGGCGTCGGCAATCGGCAAAGCACACTTGGCGTTTCAAACGTGGCGAACCATCCCGGCTCCTCGGCGAGGAGAATTGGTGCGGCGACTGGGCGAAGTCTTGCGGCAGCACAAGTCCGACTTGGCGCGAATTGTCAGCTGGGAAGCGGGCAAAATCGTGCAGGAAGCGTTGGGCGAAGTGCAAGAAATGATTGACGTCTGCGAATTTGCCGTTGGGCTGAGCCGCCAACTGTACGGGCTGACCATCGCTTCGGAACGGCCGGAACATCGCTTGACTGAACAATGGCATCCGCTCGGCCCCGTGGGCATCATCACCGCGTTCAATTTTCCTGTGGCCGTGTGGGCGTGGAACGCCGCGATTGCCTTGGTGTGCGGCGATTCGCTGATTTGGAAACCGTCCGAAAAAACGCCGCTGTGTGCCATGGCGTGCCAAGCTCTTTTCAATCAAGCCGCCAGCGAAATGCCTGACGTTCCGGCGGACCTTTCGACGTTGGTAATTGGCGATGCCAGTGTCGGACAGCGGATTGCCAGTGATACTCGAGTGCCATTGGTGTCGGCCACTGGTTCGATACCGATGGGCAAGTCCGTCGCGCAGACGGTAGCAAGCCGTTTGGGAAGATCGTTGTTGGAGCTGGGTGGCAACAACGCCATGATCGTCGCGCCGTCGGCTGACATGGAATTGGCACTACGAGCGATCGTGTTCGCCGCCGTGGGTACTTGCGGGCAGCGCTGTACCTCGCTGCGGCGATTGATCGTACAGCGCAGTGTGGCGGATTCGTTGGTGGAGCGGTTGCAGAAGACGTATTCGCAACTTCCCATTGGTAACCCGCTGGAAAACTCGTCACTGGTGGGACCATTGATTAGCGGGAACGCCTATCAAGCGATGCAGCAAGCGATTGCCGATGCACAAGCACAAGGAGGAAACTTGGTTGCGGGCGGTGAACGAGTCGTTCAGGACGTGCCGGAAAACGGTTTTTACGTACAACCAGCGATCATTGAAATTGCTTCTCATGCGCCGATTGTGCAACAAGAAACGTTCGCGCCCATTTTGTATGTGATTCGCTATGACGAATTGGACGAAGCGATTCAAATTCAGAACGGCGTGCCACAGGGTCTGGCTTCGGCTATTTTTACTTCGAATGTTCGAGAAGCCGAATATTTCTGTTCCGCCGTGGGCAGCGACTGTGGAATTGCCAATGTTAATATTGGTACCAGCGGTGCCGAAATTGGCGGTGCGTTTGGTGGCGAAAAAGAGACAGGTGGCGGACGAGAATCTGGATCAGATTCATGGAAAGCCTACATGCGACGCTGTACCAATACGATCAACTATTCCACCGAATTGCCTCTTGCCCAAGGCATCCAATTCGATGTTTAATCGGACTCGTCGCCTCGTCCACTACGCAGTGCCGAGACGCTTGCATTCTTTGGAGACCAGATCGGAAGGAGACTGACATGTCAAACGGTTCGATAGAAGCTTTCTTGGATGGTGATGCATTTGCTGTGGTCGGGGCGTCGCGCGACCGCAGCAAATACGGCAATAAAGTCCTTCGTTGCTATCTGCAAAACCATTTGACGGCCTTTCCCGTTAATCCGACTACAGAAGAAATTGAAGGACTGGCGGCGTTTCTGGATTTGGCGTCACTGCCTCAAAGCGTCCATGGCGTGTCGTTGATTGTGCCGCCGGCTGTGTCTGCCAATGTGGTGCGACAGGCCGGCGAATTAGGAATTCAACACGTTTGGTTCCAGCCGGGTGCCGAAAGCGATGCAGCGTTGCAACTGGCCAACGAATTGGGCATGAATGTCATTGCGAACGGACCTTGCCTACTGGTGGCACTCGGTTTCCGCGAATAGGCCGCCACTTGGCTCACGTTGCGAAGGGTGGAATGGTCACCGATTCGGTCATTCGGTTTCCGGAGCGGTGAACTGAATCTTGTCGAAGCCCACGCTTCGTGCTGCATCGTAAACTCGAATTGTTTCGCCGACAGTCACTTCCAGATCGGGATCAATGGTCACGGGCAAATTGGTGCGAATCGCCGCGACCGCAGCCAGCCGTCGCTTGATTTCGGGCCAAGCGACAATCGTCTGCTGATTCATGATCCAAGTGGTTTGATCACCGGTGCGAATAATCCGCACCACAATTCGCTCCAAGTCCTGTAGTTCTGGTGGCAAACTTTCCACGGCTGCCGAACCACCGACATCTTCCACTTGGCTGGGCAACAGCAATTCCACGGTTTGAAAACTGGCCGTCCACACGAAAAACACCAATAGCAAAAACACCACATCGATCATGGGCGTCATCGCGATCTCCAACGGGCCTCGATTCCGTTGATACGCCGAAGGAACTTTCATGGTGCCTCCTGCGTCTGTTGCACCACGGCAAAAGTGACGTTCCAAATGTTTTGTTCGGCCGCCGAACGCAGCACGGGGACGACATTCCGATAGGCGACACTTCGATCACAGCGAATTCTCAGTTCTAGGTTTTCGCCCAACGACGCCTTGGCTGCGGACAAGCGAACGCCAAGCTGATCCCACGGCACTGGTTCGCCGCCAAATTTCAATTCGCTGTTGGGCAAAACGTTGATGGTAATGCGGCGCGAAGTGTCCGTGTCCTGTTCGCCAGACGCGGCCAACGGCAAATCCAACGGCACTCGGTTTTCGCGTCGAGCTAAATGGCTGGAGACCAAAAAGAAGATGATTAGCAAGAACACCACGTCAATCATGGGCGTCATGTTGAAGGCGACTTTGTGTTGCTGAGCATATTCAGGAATGCGCATCGAGATTACTCGTCTTGCTTGCCAGGCTTGGGTGGACGCACGGTGCGAATGGGCGCAGAGCGTGGCGGTCGACGTTTCAAGGGACGCCAAACGTGCTGAAGTGTATGAGCGGTTTCGGCAACCAGTTGGTCAATGCGGTTACGAAAAACCGCAAACGCCGCCAACGAAGGAATGGCAATCAGCAAACCGCCCACCGTCGTCACCAACGCCTGATAAATGCCTTCAGCCAGTTGGCCGGCACTAGCACCGCCTTGCGTGACTGCCACTTGTTGAAAGGCAAAGATCATGCCCACCACCGTGCCTAGCAGTCCTACCATCGGCGCGATATTGCCGATCACGGAAAGATATTCCACTCGGCGAAAAAGCCGAGCCGCTTGTTCGGCCAGCGTCTCTTCCAAGCCTGTTTGAATTTCTTCCCATCCACCTTCTGCTTCGGCAATGCCGCCGAGCGTCACGGAGGACAATAAACTGGGCGATTGCTGACAAAGCTGCTGCATTTGTTTGAGTTGCCCTTGTTCGACGCACTGTCGCAATTGCCGAGCCAATTCGTCGGGAATCATTTGCGTTCGCCGCAGTGACAGTAGCTGTTCAAACACCAGATAGGCAGCTGTTAGGGAGAGTCCCAGCAAGGCCAGAATAATTAGCAGGCCAATCCATCCGCCCGAAAAGACAATTTCGGTCAGACCAGCCGGAGCAGCGGCTGCCGAAGTCTCTTGTGCTTGCAGCGAACTTGTGGCGAAAACGAAGATTACAAAGGCAAGTGTTCGCATGTTATTCCATTTTGCGATCAGGCGTCGGTTCGGAAGTGGTTCACGTTGTACAACGAATTGACGTTCACATAAACCCAGTGCGGTTCATCGTCGTAGCCTTCGTTCGTATTCCCCGTTCGTATTCCCGCCTTTAGGCGGAAAGTCCGAGCCGGCCTATCTTCGCTTCTTGGCGTTCACTTTTTCATAGCCCGAAACGTAAGTGAGGGAAAACGGAATGTTTTGGCCTTTGGCTCACGTTTCTTGAAGTTGCAAATTTTCGTAGCCCGAAACGTAAGTGAGGGAACTCGGAACGTTTTTAACCTCTGGTCACGCTTCTTGAAGTCGCGGTTTTTCGGCTACAAAAAAACACATGTCAAGAACACCGTCTGAAGGCGGGACTACACACGCAGTATTAAAAGTCTTTGGCCAATTCGGCCAGGTTGATGTAGGCGTGTTGGCCCATGTTTCGCTGAGCCAATACGGCTAGAAAACTCTTTTGTCTGCCTTGTGGACCGAATCCAAATTCGATGGCATGAATCGTGGTGCCTCGGTTGAGTCGTTCTACGGTTCGCATTTCTTCCATCGTCAGAGTTGGTTCGTCGGCGTCGGTTAGAAAAAAGATCACATCGGGACTCATTCCGAGTGCCATTCGCAGTGCGTCCATATGCCGAGTGGCGCCGAAGGCATTGATTCCTTCGACAAAGCGTTTGGCCTGTGCCTTCATCGACGGATCGCCCCAGATCAGCGACGGTGCCATGCCGGCTGGTTGAAAGATCTTGGGCCGGTCGTTGTAGAAGATGATTTGGAACTGATGCGTTTCTTGTAGATCGTTCAGACTGGCGGTCAATTCGCGTTTGGCAGCAGCTAACGGCCGTCCGTTGAAGCCCAGCATGCTGGTGGATCGATCAAACACATAGACAAACGTGCTCCCTTCGGCTTGAATGCCAAACACGGACGTCTTGGCTTGGCCGCCAATGCGACCCACGTTGGTAGAATGGGCCGAACCGACATCGGCCGCATTGGGCAAGTCTAAGCCGCCGCCTTGGAAGCTGACTCCGTCGGCCGAAGGGAGCACGCCCGATAGATCGATGCCCAAATCGGCTGCGGACGGTAACGCGGCAGTGACGTTGTTGGAAGTGGACGAAGATGCTTCGTTGTAGGCATCCTGAAAATCAGATTCATCCAAGTATTCTCGTTCACTCGCCGAACTCCGCACCAACGACACGCCGACACTTCGATCAGGTTCGCCGATCATGCCTTTCGGTACGGACCGAATGGTCAAGATCAAACCGCCCATCATTGCCGCGTGCAATAGCAGCGAAAGACACCATGCGGGAATACCGGCTCGTCCGGATTGCATGACCTGTCGGTCTACCTGTGGCGAGTCGCTCATGTTACGTGCCTCCATGGAAACCGAATTGCGATTTCGCTATTGAGCGAACGGAGATACCGAAAATCCACGTGACGGCGAAAGTGAACGATAACTCGATCCAGTCGAATACGGCGTTCCTAAAGCGGTTGGACGAGCGGGCAAGTAGCTGTGCGAAGGCGTCGTCGCTGATGTGTTGGAATAGCCTGACGTTTCGCCAATTCGGCCGCTGGGCAGGCTGGAACCGAAATCGCTGGGCAAATACGCCGGTGCCATTGGCGGAATGGGAGCGTAGCCATTGAGCGCAGGGCCTAGCCCGGAAACGCCGTTCACTGCGCCCAGATTTCCAGTTGCTCCGGCACCATACGAGTTCGGACTGTCCAGCAACGTCGTACTTGGGACCGGAGGCACAGCGGTGCTGGGCTTGAAACGTAGCGCGGATGTCGTCATCGACTGTTGGCCGATGGCCATCGACACCGGCGATTGGTAGGCCGATGGTTGGTAGGCACTGTACGAATTCGATGATGGCTGCCAACGATTGGAGGAAGTTTGCATTGGTAGCGAGGGCGGAACGTCGTAGACGGGCATCGATAGATTTGCATCGAATGCAGGATTGCGAATCGGCGTGGGAGTTGGATTCGAATAAGCCGATGCCGCTGTCGGTAATGGCGTTGAATCGCCTATTTGAATCTCGTCAAAATAAGAATGAAAGTCGACCGGTGCCACAGTCGGCTCCACAGGTTGTTCCGGCGTTCTTGCCGTGGCATTTGGCAACCAGGCAGATGTCGAAGGCGTTGGAGTTTGTGCTGTGGAATCGGCTGACGAGTTGGGCGTCACTGTTGTTGCCGTTTCTGCTTCTGGCACCGCGGCGATTCTTGCTGATTCGCCCCGAGTTGTAATGACTTGCTTGGATTGCGTGGACGGCAGCAATCGGTCACGGTGCCTGATGGTTGCCTTGGATTTAAGTGTTCGAGCCATTGATGTCTTGGTATTCGCTCCCCAAATGCCCAGATACATGATCAACGTGGCAACCAGCACGGAAGCGACCAGCCAGGGGAGTTGCCGAGAACGTTGGTGGCGAACCAGTTGCAAGACGGAAAACGGAGTGCGTTCGGAGTCTGGCGTTTGATCTACGGCCGAAGAAAATGCGAATTCGTGTTCTACGAATTCTTCGGTTGGGATTAATTCTCGAACCGCACGATGAAACGGTTTGGGATTCTTGTCATAGGCTGCGCGCTTCAATGGATCTCGCAGCACTTCGTAAATATGTCGAATGCGTTTGAAATCTTGGTCGGCAACGTCGGACAAGTCCGGATGAACTTGGCCCGCCTTTGCCAAAAAGGCGGATCGGATTTCTACAAACGAAGCTCGTGCGTCAACGCCGAGTATTTCGTAGAAAGTTCGCGAAACCGACATGGGGAGAATCCAAGAACGCCAAAGGATTTGACAACACGTTGTTTGTATCCCTTAGCCTAAAGAGAATCAGGCGGTGACGTCAATGAATTCAGCCCCTGAAGCCGGTAAAAAGAGGGGAAAAGTGTTTACGAATCAAAACGATCTGAATATGGTGATACGGCGGATTCGAACGAACATTAGGGATTCGCCAGGGCCCATTGCTGCACGTCCAGCGGCGTGTCATCTTCGCGGCACATGCTGGGGACCAGTCGTTCGAATCGATCGGCATCACATAAATCAGCCAGCGAATTGACCACAATATCCGGACGATACGCAAAATCAGACAACTGGTCTCGAGAAGTCCCGCCGGACAGCACTAGCACCGTTCGATACCCCATTTGGACGCCGCCCAGAATATCGGTCTCCATGGTATCGCCAATCATGATGGTTTCTGACGATGCCAGGTTTAGCTGTTTCCGAGCACTCCGCATCATGACGGGGCTGGGCTTCCCGACACTAAAGGCCTTGATGCCGGTGGCGGCTTCCAACAAGGCCACCAGCGCGCCGCAGCCAGGACGCGTTCCCGAGGAAGTAGGACAATTCGGATCCATGTTGGTTGCAATCAGTTTGGCTCCGTTCAAGATCATTTCCACTGCCGTTTCCATCATTTCGAAACTCATAGTGCGACCTTCGCCAACGACCACATAGTCTGGAGCTTTGTCGACAACGGAATATCCGTTCTGATGCAATGCGGTCATTAAACCTCCTTCGCCAATCACGTAAGCGGTGCCGTTTGGTTTTTGCTTGGCCAGAAACCGAGCCGTAGCCATGGCACAGGTGAAGATATGCGATTCGTTGATGGGAATGCCCATCCGGCTTACCTTTGTCGCTACGTCTCGCCGAGTTCGTTGGCTGTTGTTGGTCAAAAACAAAAATGGAATATCTTGTTCTAATAATAGATTGATGAACGTGTCCGCACCCGGAATCAATTGACCACCGCGATAAATCACGCCATCCATGTCAATCAAGAATCCTCGTCGCATTGATAACCCTTCCTGCAAATTCAATAGCATTGCCTCTCCGCGAAAATTCGCTGCCTGTTTCGTATGGCAATTGCTATGCCATTGCTGGATAAAACACGGTAGTTGATGGACGGCATGCAGACAATCGCGAGCGTTTTGCAGCAATACCGCTCGCCGCACAACCTGTTGGACTGCATGAATTGCCCCCGAGCGATTCAGATTCGATTTAGATTTCCAATGTTCCCGATGGCGAATTCGACTAATAAATGTATGGCTGCCAATAGATTAGGCAGCGGCCGCCAGAAAATGATTCGAACCCAACGGGTGTCTATCGAATTTCGCCTCTAGACATTACAAAGAGCTAGATGTTGGGTTCGAGTCGAAAGAGGAAAGGGGTTGGTGTGATTAGAATCAAGGCAATTGCTGTGTTTTCTCTTGGCGTCGCAACGTTGGCAGCTTGCGCGAATTCACCGAATATCGTGTTCATCATGTCCGATGATCATGCGGCGAACGCCATTAGCGCGTATGGTTCGCACTTGGCCAAATATGCCGATACCAAGCATCTTGATCGTCTGGCCGTAGAGGGTTGTCGGCTGGATCGAGTTTACTGTACGAATTCCATCTGCGTGCCCAGTCGAGCGTCTATTTTGACGGGGCTGTATAGTCACCGAAATCAGGTCTATCGTTTAGCTGATGCATTGGACCCGGCACAACGTAATGTGGCCAAGCTGTTGCAGCAACAAGGATATCAAACCGCGTTGGTGGGCAAATGGCATCTGAAAAAATCGCCGTCAGGTTTTGACTATTGGGAAATTCTCAAGAATCAAGGTCGTTATCAGAACCCTGAATTGTTTACGGCAGCGGGCGGCCAGGTCTACCAAGGTCATTCGACAGACGTCATTACTCAGCTCGGTCTAGATTGGCTCCAACAACGCCGTCCAAACGAACCCTTCGCGTTGTTTGTGCACTACAAAGCGACGCACGAACCGTGGCATTATGCTGACCGATTCGATCACTTGTTTGATGGCGTGGAGTTTCCTGAACCGCCCAGCATGCACGATGACGAATCGGACCGTTGCTCGGCCGCCAAACAGATCGGCTACACTTTAGAAACACTGGCACAACGCTTTGCCACCAAAACCCATTCCAAAGTTCCGCTGGACATATCAGGCATGTCTGCGGAAGAACGTCAGGCGGCTTCGTACCAGAAGTTGGTGCGAGATTACTTGCGATGTGTCCGAGGTATCGACGAAAACGTGGGGCGCATTCTGGCGTACTTGGACCAAGCCGCTTTGGCCGAAAACACGGTGGTGATTTACACTTCGGACCAAGGTTACTTCTTGGGCGAACACAACTACATTGACAAACGTTGGATCTTGGAAGAATCAGCT
Source organism: Planctomycetales bacterium (assembly GCA_020426955.1). Taxonomy (GTDB): domain Bacteria; phylum Planctomycetota; class Planctomycetia; order Pirellulales; family Pirellulaceae; genus JAGQOZ01. The sequence goes on along the minus strand of JAGQOZ010000149.1, from coordinate 2,142 downwards.
CGGATGCCCACGCTGATTCGCTATCCGCCAGAAATTCCGGCCGGAGCGGTGAACCAAGACTTGATGATCAACACCGACTTCTTCCCGCTGCTGTTGGATTTTGCCAACGCCACCATTCCCAACGACATTCAAGGTCGTAGTTTTCGCCGTAATTTGCAAGGTCAGACGCCAAGTGATTGGCGCACTGCATTTTTCTATCGTTACTGGGAACATGCGCCGCTACGACCGGCGCATTATGGAATTCGAACGGAACGTTACAAGCTGATTCGTTACTACGGAAACCAACAAGCCAATGCACCCAAAGCTGCAGCGTGGGAATTGTACGATCTGCAGAACGATCCCTTCGAAATGCACAATGTCTATTCAAGGGCCGAAAATCAATCGGTGGTTGTGCATTTGGAACAGCAATTGGAAGCCCTTCGCCACGAATTGGCCGATCCTGACGTCACCGCTACGGCAAAGTAATTACCGCCGTGCGAATCAAGCGCTCATCACGCTCCAAGCGTTTACCTCGGTACTCATCACGCTCCGCCGTGATGAATCTTCCGCCGAACTGAACAACATTCCTCTTACTGCGCCAAGTAATACCCTTCCACCGTTACTAGTGGCGAATTGTAATGCCCAATGGCCCTGTGTCATTTTGTCAAAACGGTTACAATTAGGGGCCTTGACGGCGGACAAAACCACTGCGGCTATTTTTCGAAAGTTAGTTTGAAATGATACTTTTTGCCCAGTTTTTTGGGCTCGACGGTTTTCTGGGGACTCGAGCTTCCTTCATGTTGGACGTGGTCTTCTTGGCCATGTTTGCCGTGGTGCCGGTGCTGGCGTGGAGTATTTATCTGGTTCGAAACAAGCGTAATTACGCGTTGCATAAACGAGTGCAATTGGCGCTGGGCATTATTTTAGGCGTGGCGGTTTTGCTGTTCGAAATCGACATGCGAATCACGGGTTGGCGAGACCGAGCAATTCCGTCTGCGTTCAACGTGGAAGGCTCGATGAACGATTGGATCGAATATGCGTTAGCCGTGCATCTGTTCTTTGCCATTCCCACAGCCCTGCTGTGGATCTTTGTGATTGTACGCGCTCTGTCCAAGTTCGATTCGCCGCCCGTGCCCAACGCCTACAGCCGAACGCATCGCTTTTGGGCTTGGATCGCCGCGTTTGAAATGTTCATGACATCCGTCACCGGCTGGATCTTTTACTACTTGGCCTTCATTGGCTAGATTTTGGGAAAATAGCGAACGCGTCGCTTTACTCGCTAGGAAACGGTCGTTCGCACCATGCGGTCCAGAACATTGCGAGTGATCTGTTGCTGGCGTCGGTCAGGCCCTTGCGGCGCCGTGTAGACTTGCGGACGCACATATCCGGGAGGTTCGCTTAACCCGTCGGCCCACCAACAAGTAGCGGCATTAAAAACGAAATTGCCTTTGGGCCCATCGTAGACGGTTGCCGTATAGGTGCCACCATTCAACGTTCCGGGACTGCTTTGAGTTGGTCCCGTAGCGACAATTTCTAGACCCGGATGGTTGGCCGTGGGATCTCCGTGCCACTCCCAGCCAATGACACCAGGAATTGCGTCTCCTTGCTGAATGCCGGTTCCTTGGTAAATCCAATGTTCCGGCGCCGTACAGATCCAGTCGGCACCGCCGGTCACCGGCCCCGTGCTATGCGCACCAATCAATTCATTGGCGTAAGGACGTTCATGCGTCAAGTGGGACATCGATTCGAATTCTCGAGTTCCACCCGGAGGACCAAAGACACCGGTGCGCTCAAACGATCGACTCGTTTCATTAAATTCAATGCGACCGCACACCGCATTGCCGGAAAAGAATCCCACGTTCACGCCTTGTCGAATCGCTTGTTGGACATTTCGAAACATTTCGATCGTCCAGTATTCGTCGTGCCCTACGCTCAAGAAACCTTTGGATTTGCGCAAGCGTTCTGGACGATGATGTGTGTCTTGGTTCGAACCATACGCCACATCATAGCCTTGTGCTTCCAGCCAAAACGCGAAAGGAAACTCCCACAAGAAGAATTCGCCCGAACCAAGCGACAGCGGCTGATCCAAGATCTGACAATACTTGCCATATGGGCGATTGAAACTGACCGCCGATCCCGGTCCCCAATACCACTGTGACACGC
>JAGQOZ010000148.1:2700-11339 GCA_020426955.1 Planctomycetales bacterium | reverse complement strand
GTACTTGGAACTTGTCGATGGCGACGGCAACCTTTTGGCATTCAATGATGACGCCATTGGTTTTTCGTCTATCGTGAACTACCTGGCGGCGGAGAGTACCACGCTGTATGCCAAAGTGTCAGGCTACGGCGATGCGACCGGTGAGTACCGACTTTTCGTTCGAAACGCTCGCTACACGGATGACCACAGCAATCTCGCCAGTGGCGCGAGCGAAATTGCCATACCGGCAGAATTGACGGGCGAAATCAACATTAACACGGATGTGGATTGGTTGCGTTTTCAGGCCAGTAGCAATCAACCGTACGTGATTGAAGGCACTCCAAACGATATCGACGGAATCAATCTCGAACTGTACGACGCCAACGGAGTACCGATTGCCAGCAGCGGATTCGCTTCAGACCGTGGTAGAATTCTGTTTGTGGCCGCTGCCGATCAGGACTACACACTGCGTATCGCCGGGCAGGATTCTGCGTCGGAAGGAAGCTATGATTTGTCTATCACGCCGCTGTCGTCGGTTGTTGTCGGAGAATCGGTGACGGGTCGGATTTACACCAGCAGCGAAATCGTTTTCTTCGCATTTGAAGCTGTGGCGGGCGAAAACTATGCCGCCAGCGCGCAAGCCATCACGTTAACTGATCTGCGGATGCAGCTATTTGATTCGTCCGGAAAGCTTGTTTCACAAAACGATGATGTAGGTGATTCGGTCGATCCGACAATCCTCTGGCAAGCGTCCGACGACACCACGTACTTTATGGGTGTCACCGAAGTCTCTGGTGAAACGGGCAAGTTCGAATTGATCGTCGAACCGCTATCTTTTGCGGATGATCATGCCAATTCGGCTGAAAACGCGACTCGATTAGAGATCAATTCAAAAACCAAGGGTGTGCTGGAAGTCACCGGCGAATTGGATTGGTTTACGTTTTCAGCCGTTGCTGGTGAAACATACCACATCCAAACTCGACTCGGATCACTGGCTCAATCCGAACTGCACCTCGTCGGCCCGGACGGCACGACGGACATCGAAACGACAGACGTTTCTGAAGACTCGGGATCTCGGATCGTCTGGACTCCAACAGAATCGGGCGACTACTTTGTGTATGTGTCTGGCGAAGGGAGCGGCACATACGACGTCACGCTTTCGTCGTACCAGGACGATCACGCGAATTCGGCAGTGAACGCCACGAATCTGGTACTAGGTGTCGTGGCATCGGGCGAAATATTACCTGTTGCGGACGAAGACTGGTTTCAGTTTTCCGTGTACGAAGGAGATGTGTACCAAGTTCGCGCCGAGTCGTTATCCGCTACTCGCATGGACGTTCGGCTGATGGATCAGGACGGAAACACCGAGTTGCTGTTGGTGTCCTCCAACGCCGGTACACAATACTGGCAAGCGCCGGCAGATGCGGTGGTGTACTTGAATGTGTCTTCGGCTTCCATTGGGCACTACCAACTATTTGTGTCGGAAGTTAAATCTTTGCAAATCGGTAATGAAGTCAATGGCGTTATCGGTTCGGCCGCAGAAGTGGATTCCTTTCAGTTTTCTGCTTTTGCTGGCATCGAATACACGATCCAAATCGACACGGCGTATTTTTCCGGCTCGCTGGTTACCATTTCGGATCTGCGAGGCAATACGCTGACCACGCACGATACGGACTACGGATTTGAACCTACCTTCCAGTGGACGCCCGACCGAAATGGCCGATTCCTGATTTCGATTGAGAACGTAACGAGCAATCCGATTGGCACCTATTCGCTAGTGATTCAAAAGAACTCTTCGGTGTATTCCGAGATTGGTGATTCGGCTGCGACGGCGGTGCCACTTCCCATTAACCATACAGTTGACTCCGCAATTGACTTTTCGGATGACGTAGATTGGTTTCGGTTTGAAGCGGAAGCGGGCCAACGCTATACGTTCACAACCGAATTGATCAGCCTGTATGATTCGGCCCTGACGATTTACGATCAAGACGGCAACGAACTGGCCTACAACGATGACGCGAACTTCAACACGTACGCGTCCAATATTCGTTGGACAGCTCCGGCGGCCGGTGTCTTTTTTGTCGAAGTGTCAGGTCTCTTCGGTGATACGGGGACGTACCGACTGATCAGCTCGGGCCCCACGTTGACGGGCGATTTCGACCGCAATGGCACCGTCAATATCAATGATCTTGACTTGCTATGTGCCAGATTATCAATTGGTTCGACCGCAGATCGGTATGATGTCAATGGAGATGGCGCTGTCAACGGTTCCGATGTGTCATACATGCTGGAGAACGTTTTGCAGACGGTCGTCGGTGACGTCAATTTGGACGGCACGTTTGATTCGGCGGACTTGGTAAAGATCTTTAGCGCCGGCGAATACGAAGATTCGCGTACCGATAATTCGGTGTGGAGTACGGGCGACTGGAATTGCGATGGCGATTTTGACTCCAGCGATTTGATCGTTGCGTTTAGCGCTGGTTCGTACAACAACGACGCCACTCGGCCGATTTCGTCACAAACGTCACTCAACGATATCGCCGTGGCACTGCTGTATTCTGATCTGAAAAAGCCATCGTCATCGCTGCTGTAAACAGCAAGCCAAACGGTGAACTCGCCGCTGGCCCAACAACTACCGTCGGTGCGCATAGGGACGCGGATCGACCGACGGGCTGCGGCCGGTGATCAAGTCAGTGACCAAGCGTCCGGTGGCAGGCGCCATGCTGAGTCCCAACATGTTGTGACCGGCGGCCAGCCATACATTGTTCAGGATTTTACTGCGGTCGATGATGGGGAGGCCGTCCGACGTCATCGGTCGCCAGCCGAACCATTTGCGTTCGATGGGCGACGTCACCGGTTCGATCAAATAATCTTGCACGCCATCGGTTAGCAGCCGCAAGCGTTCGTCCGAAATAGAATCGTCGTAGCCGACAAATTCCATGGTGGACCCCAAGCGATACGCCGATTCCATGGGCGTCACGGCAACTCGCGTCTCCGGTAAGATCATCGGAATCTTCGGGCAGGTTTGCGGACGAGGCATCGTGAGGGAGTATCCCTTGCCGGGTTGAATCGGAATAGGAAAACCAAGCCATGCTGCCCATTCGGGCGAAGTCGCGCCAGTGGCCACGACAAAATGATCGGCGGAAATTTCACTGGTCGAAGTTCGCACCGCAACTGCCGAATCGTTGTTCTTTTGGAAATCGTTCACGGTCTGATTTTCCAAAAAGGTGCAGCCTTTATCAGTCAGCGACTTGCGCCAAGACGCTAGCAGTTTGTCAGGCCGCAAATGCGCGTCTTCGTGGTAATACCACCCGCCCGCCAAGTTCTCTTTTAACGCTGGTTCCAGTTCGTTGAGTTCGGCTCCCACGTAACGTTCGGCCGGTTCGTTGAACGTGTTTCGTAGCAATTCATTGGTGGCAGCATAACTTTCAAACGCGGCGGCCGATTTGTACGCGAACAACAGTCCTTGCTGCTGGTATTCACAATCGACGACATTGGATTCCACCAACTGACAATAATCTGTCAGTGACTGAGCCAGTAACGGTTGAATGGCATGGCCAGCGGCCAGCATGTCCTTCTTGTTGCAATGCTTGGCGAACGCCGCAAACCAGCTCCACAGTGAAACGTCCAAACGAGGCTTAATTCGGAAGGGCGAATTTCGCTGAAACATCGATTTCAACGCGTTCAGGATCGCACCCGGTTCGGCCAGTGGCAAGACGTGACTGGGGCAGACCAAGCCGCAATTGCCGGTCGAACAACCTTCGGCGAAGGAGCCCTTTTCGACTACCGTGACCTGAAAGTTAGCTTCGGTCAAAAAATGAGCACACGCGGTGCCGATGATTCCGCCGCCAATAATGACGACATGCTGCTTTTGGTTCATTGTCTATCTGTTCTGTGGTTCAAGCGTTCGGTTTTGGGATGCCGGCAGAATAAATTCCATATTGAAATGGATCATCTTCATGAAACAGTAGCTGAGCGTCCGCCGTAACGTATGCGTTACCAGTGATTCTCGGAATCACCACGATGCCAGCATCTCTGGAAGGAACTTCGGCCAGAATTCCGGTTGCTGCAAACACGCTACCGATGATACTCTCTTGTCGCCAAACTTGGTTGGGCTCTAGTTTGCCATCCGCCATCAAGCACGCGACTTTGGCGCTAGTCCCGGTTCCACATGGCGAACGATCGTAGGCATTGCCCGGGCACAAAACAAAATTGCGGCCTTGGTTTCGAGCATCATGTGCGGGACCGAACAATTCAATGTGATCAATTTCTTGCTGGTTGTCGCCCGTGATGTGGTTGGCGATCAGCGCTCGCTTGACCGACTGTGTAAACCGAATCAGTGAATCGGCTTCCGCTAATTCTAAGCGGAACGGATGTTGATCGATCAGGAAAAACCAATTTCCGCCCCAGGCGACGTCACCGCAGACCAATCCATATTCGGGGACTTCGACCATAACTTTTTGGGCGGTACGAAAGCTGGGCACGTTTTGAACGGTGACTCGGCCGTCCGCCTGATATTCGAAGGAAACTTCGCCAACCGGAGTTTCCAAACGGTGCGTGCCGATACTGATTCGGCCCAGATGGAATAGAGTTTGTGCTACACCAATGGTGCCGTGACCACACATACCCAAATAGCCGACGTTATTGAAGAAGATGACTCCGGCAGCGCATGTCGGATCAACCGGCTCTTGCAACAGTGCGCATACCAAAATGTCCGAACCTCGAGGCTCCAGCGTCACTGCCGTCCGAATGGCGTCAAACTGCTGAGCGAACTTTTGTTTACGCTGCAGCATGCTGCCTGTGCCCAGATCCGGGCCGCCTTGGATGATGGTCCGAGTTGGTTCGCCGGCGGTGTGAGAATCGATGACTCGAATTTGTTTCATGCTGGTTACGCCCGTCAACGCTTTTGCTCGTTGGAAAGATTGATAGAGATAACAATTATTCTGCGTCGCTCCAAGGGTTCATTGGCCCGCCAGCGGACAATTAGGATGGTTCTGGCGTTCTGCTAATTGTCCAGGCCGTTCTTGTTCTTGAAAAAAAGATCGGACTTTTCCGCAACTTCGTGCCGAGCGGTATATTCGGGAAGCCGTTTTAGGTTTGTTACCGTCTGGCAGCGCTGGTCCGTATAATTGTTAAGCGATACTTCGTTAGGCTGCTGAACGGAATTCGGTTTGTTTGGTAGCGAACAATCTGGTTGGGAAACTGAATGAAAGGTCATCGGCATGACAACGGACGCCAAAGGAAATAACTCGTCAAACGTTTCGCCTGAGAATCCACAAGAATCGTTTGCGGAAACTGCGTTGAAGCTGGGAGGAAAGAGCGCCGAAGAAGCTCGTCGAACCGGAGCCATTGACAGTGCCGACGACAATGTGGAGCAACTGTTCCAGCCGCAATATCAAACCGTGAACAGTCCTGCTCATCGAGCGGTCTGGGACAACGGTCTGCCGGTGGATTTGTTTCAAAGCGTGCCGTCAGAAGCTCCGGCCGATGTGCGTAAGGTCATGGACGAATCGGTGGCGGTTGTGAATCGCCATCGGGAAGCTGGGACGTTGATGGACGATAACCGTAAGATTCCAGCCGAAGTTCTGCAGGATCTGGGCGAAGTCGGCTATTGGGGCTTGTTGGTTGACAAAGAATATGGCGGTTCTGGTACGCCGTTTCGTAACTTCGCGCCATTTCTGACTCGAATGGCCATGGCTGACCCAACCATCGCCGGTTTAGCATCCGTGCACGGCTGCATTGGCGCGGTCGACCCGGTTCGTTCGTTCGGAAACGAAGAACAAAAGCAGCGTTTCTTGCCAAAACTAGCCAGCGGAGAACGACTGTCCGCCTTTGCGCTGACCGAACCCGGCGCGGGTTCGGATCTGACCGCGCTTAACACTCGCGCAGAACTCGACGGTGACGATTACATTGTCAATGGCGAAAAGCTGTTCATCACCAATGTCGTGCCGGGGCGAACCATCGGTTTGGTTTGCTTGATTGATAACACGCCGGCCGTTTTGATTTGCGATCTGCCGCACGAAGAAAACGATCAATTCCAGCTCAGGAAATACGGCCTTTATGCGTTGAAGCACACGTACAACCAAGGCATTGTGTTTAACAACTTCCGAGTCCCCGCAGCTAATCTTTTAGAACCCAAAATGGGCAACGGTCTGACGATTGCCTATCACGGTTTGAATCTGGGAAGAATTTCATTGTGCGCGAACGCCGCTGGTACCATGCGTCTGATGATGGCCAGCATGATCCCTTGGGCTCATTACCGAGTGACCTACGGGGAAGAAATTGCCAAACGCGAATTGGTCCAACGCCGTTTGGGAAGAATGGCAGGTCTGATTGTCGGTTGTGATGCGTTGGTGGAATGGTGTTCGCAGTTGATTGATCAAGGTTACCGAGGAGAAATGGAATGTATCATTGCCAAAATCTTCGGCAGTGAAGCTCAGAAGGAGGCCGCGATTGAATTGTTTATGAAGACGCACGGCGGTCGTTCGTTCCTGCACGGACATTTGTTCGGAGACAATGTGCACGAATATCTGGCGCCGTGTATCTACGAAGGGGAAGGCGAAATGCTGGGCATGGCCTACTTCAAATCGTTGGTCAAACACCACGGCAAGACGTACTTCGAACCGATCGGCAAAGCGTTAGCGGCAGCGGGCATCAAAAAGCCGAATCCGCTGAATCCTGCTCATGCTTGGGCACTGAAAGGTGCGCTGCTTCCGTACGTCAAGTGGTACTTGGGTCAAAAACTGGGGGGCAAGCCAAAACCGTCGTTGCCGTCCATGCCAAGTGCTTTGCGAGAACACGCTGAATTTGCGGCGGATATGTTGCAACGCAGTCCGTTGGAAATCAGCGGCACCATGCAAAAGCATCAATTGAAACTGGCCGATCGACAGTGTCGCATGTCCGAACTTTCCGCTCGGATTCAAAGCTTGGTCATCATGCTGTGCACCAGTTTGTATGCCGCTCGTCAAGGCGACGAAATCTTGCAAACTGCGGGCGACGTGCTCTGCCAAGATATCAAACGGCAGCTGACCGGCAAGCGTCCTAGTGATCGCTACTTCCGCAAGGTGACCAAATTGGGCGAAATGATTGCGGATGGCGGTTTTCAGTCCGTCGCTGGCTTGAATCCCGATTCGATCCTGATGCCTTACGATCGAAGTTAAGATCGGAACGAATTCGGCCTAATGTGATACCTCGACCAGCAACGACTCCGAGGTATCACGAGCTTTTTTTTCTGGCGAGCGGATCCTGCGCTTCGTCTTGCGTTGAAAGAGCGGGCTCGGTCGCCATTTACTGATTTCCAGCATTAAGATGGCAATGCCAATCAGCGTCAACCATTCTCGCACTTCCGCCGGACGAATTTTAAACGTTTGTCCGGTGATGGCCTTGAGGACATACGGTTGAAACAGACTGGCCAATAGGAATCCGATTGCCAATCCAGGACTAGGAACAGGTATCCCGAGGACGTCACCAATCTTGTAGACGCTAGGGAGAAGGCAAGCACACAGCGGTACAATCACACCAATCACAATCACGCCAAGTATGAACACATGGTCAAATAGGTAACCGAATTGGTTGTGAATGTTGTTTTCGTTCTGCGCGTTGCCTTTGAAAATCTCCATCTGTTGCCAATGGAACAGGTGCTGGCCCCAACTCAGTTCTTCACCGGCAGCAAAGAAAGCGGCCAGCGCTAACAATCCTAAGGTCACTCGCCACCGTGTGGCACCGACAAAATTCCAAGCATTGCGGCCAGCCAAAACGGCAATAGTGATCAAGACAACCACTGACCCCAATTCGAAAAAGCCGTTTTCAGAACCAAAGACTCGGTAATATCGATGTTCGTCCCAGATTCGCCCTTCAAGCCAAAAAATAAGCATGGCAACCGCCGTGCAGGCAAACATGGCGGCAAAACTAATCTCGCCTCGACTGGGACGAAACGAACTCTGAAAATGAATAAACCAACGGCTGTAGCGAGCTTTGGCGATTCGCGGCAGAAGAGTCCCAGCCAGGACGAGCACCGTACCGACTAAGGAAACGCTAAGCCGGCCAATAGCAATCGTTAAATATGCAACCTGCCGCGTCGTTTCGTGGTGCGACGTCAGGCTGGTTCGCATGGGCCCCAACTTGATCAGTAATGCCGGTGTGACGAATACGCCAACACAAATTAAGATGCAACCTGCTAACGTAAGTAAGCCGCGAGCGACAGTTATTTCAGGAAGGCGCTTCATTGGACTTGTGTACTCATAACTGACAACGCAAATAGCGGGGAATTAACAGTAGAAAACAATTCTCATTGTGGCTAGACCATTAAGATTACGACCTGCATTTAAGTTGCAAATCACCGAATTTTCCGAATCTGCTCCGTTACAATTGGACAAAGCCGTACCAGCCCATTACATCTCAACGAACCACTAAAACATATAGACGCGAATTTGAGTCGAAATCGGCCTGACTTCTTTGTGGAATTTTAAAAAAGTTTAATGAATTTTGTTTTTTCAACGTTCGCCGCTTCCGCTAGTAAAGGGCTCTTTACCATGTTCCGTGTAGTCGCACTGGTCGTCATAGCGTTTATGTGCCTTTCTTTTCCCGCCGCGTGCGCCGGAATGGAAGCCGGAGTGGCTAAAACGGTCATCACGCCCGACCCGCTTCTACCAATTTCGGGT
>JAGQOZ010000148.1:0-2665 GCA_020426955.1 Planctomycetales bacterium | reverse complement strand
CCGCAAAGCAGGGAGAGTTAACTGCACGAGCGATCGTGTTTCGTAACGAAAGTGAAACCGTTGCCATCGTCAGCTTGGACCTGCTGGGTTTTCCGTCCGTGTTGGGGGATCGAGTCCGCAAGCTGGTGCCGGAAATAAACGGCCGAAACATGATTATCGGCGTGACCCACACGCATAGTGCGCCAGATTGTTACGCTTTCCCGGATGGCAAGGGAGGCCACACCGGTAACTTGGATTACATGCAATTCGTCTGCGAACAAACGGCCAAGGCTATTCGCCAAGCGCTTGGCAACCTTCGTCCGGCGCAAATTCGCACCGCCACTGGCGAAGTCCAAGGAAAAGTGGCGTTCAACTATTACGCTCCGGATTTGTATGATCGCCGCGCCCACATTTTGCAGGCCATCGATACGAACGGACAGCCCCTTGTCACGCTGGTGAACTACGCCGTGCACCCGGAAGTCTTAGGCGCCGATTCCGGCATTTGCAGCCCTGATCTGGTCGGCCCCATGTGCGATCGCATCGAATCCACCGTGGGCGGTATGGCCGTGTTTATGAACGGCGCTCAAGGTGGCATGATCACCGCCGACAATCGCGATTTGACCAAGATGCCTCGAGACGCCCAGCGAGGCTACTGGGAGGGAATCGGCACTTGGGAAGAATGTCAACGTATTGGTCACACCTTGGCGGACGAAGCCTTGCGAATCATCCAGCCGGCGCAGCCGCAAGATTCGCCCAGATTGATGTGCGTCAACAAACAAGTCACCTTCCCGGTCGAATCGGATGATCTGTGGGCAGTGGTCACTTATTCGCCTTTAAACTATCCCAAAAACGATAATCGGTCGGTCACCACCACCATTAATCTCCTTCACATTGGCGATGCACAAATCTTAACGATTCCTGGCGAAGCTATGCCCAATATCGGTTTTTACCTGAAACGCAAAATGACTGGCCAACATAATTTTCTGTTCGGCCTGACTAACGATGCTTTTGGATACATTTTGACCGAGGTCGATTACAATAGTTTTCCCAGATACGATTATGTTTCTCGAGTTTCCTTGGGTGAAATGACGGGCGAAATCTTGATCGAAAACGCCTTGCAAATGATCAAGGAATCGCAAACCAACTAAGTTCGAACGAAACTCCCGGTGACTTCATGAAGCGACTTTTCCAAACGAATCGAAACGTTTTGTTTGGCTTTGTCGTATACGTCGTCGGCATGCTATGCAGCGCGCAGTCTACCGTTACTGCACAATCGGCTTCGTCCTTTCCTGATCGCCCGATCAAGATTGTGGTCTACATGAAACCAGGCGGTTTGGTGGACACGACTGCCAGACGCTTTGTCGACGTCGCTCAGAAGTATACCGACGCAACATTCGTGGTGGAAAACAAACCAGGTTCGGGTGGAATTATTGCTATCCGAGACGTTTTGGGGCGACCAGCCGATGGTTACACGCTGTGCGCGGTCACCAAGTCCAATGTTCCGTCTTTGCTGGCGGCCGGTAAGAGTTCGTACTTTGACGAATTAGACTGGATTGCCTTGCTGATGCATGATCCTGAGTGCGTCATCACGCTGCGTGACGCTCCTATTTCTGATTGGCAAGATTTGGTGCGTTCCAAACAGCAAGAGCAGATTTGGGTGGGGCCATCCAAAGGCGGACTCGATCACGTCGTGGCGTTGAAACTATGGGATCGATTTGGGATTCGCGCCAAGTGGTTACCATTTGAAAGCGGCGGCGAAGCCAAAGTCGCGTTACTGGGCCAACAAGGCGTCGCGTATGTTGGTAATCCCGACGACGCCGCCGGTAATGACGCGTTCAAGATTGCCGCCATTTCTCATTCGCAGCGTTTGCCTCAATTCCCAGACGTACCAACTTTTGGCGAACTAGGAGTCCCTTCGCTGGACTCGGAAACCATGTGGCGAGGTTTCGCGTTACGAAGCGGCTGCAGCGACCCAGTCAAACAGTGGTACGCAGATCTGTTTCGCCAAGTTTCGAACGATCCACAATGGCGGGAAACGTGGGAGCCCAGCGGGATGGACGTCGTTTATGTTTCGGAAAAAGACTTTGAATCGATTGTCGAATTGGACCGTTCGGATTTTGTCCGCTATCTGGGCCGCTTAGACATGCTGGCTGACAATCAAGCCAACGACCAAGTCCAACAATGGAAATGGCGGTCGATGATCGGTGGTGCGGCGTCGTGGTTGTTACTTGGGGCCAGTACCATTACCGTCGCTCGCCGACGCCAGTATCCACAGGTTCTTTCGCTGCTGCTGCCCACCTTGCTGATGGCGGTCTGTGTCACCTTGTGGTTGCAAACCGTTCCGTTTGCTGGACGCGAAATGGTGGGCGCCGAAGTGGTGCCTCGTCTGTGGATCGTCTCGTTGGCGGCGTCCTGCGTGTGGATCTTGGCCATCTATTTTCGCACCGATTCGCCAGTCACACCGACAAGAACAGCGGCAAAATCGTCAACCATTTCGCCCTGGCCGCTTATCGTGGGCTTGGCCATGTACACATTCCTACTGTCAAAATTCGGCTATTTTCTTTGTACCGCTTTGGCCTTGCCGATCATGATCGTTTATCTCGGTTATCGACGCTGGCCGGTGATTGTCTTGGCCACGTTGGCTTGGCTGTTGTTTTCGTATGTGGTGTTTGTGCGAGTGTTATTG
>JAGQOZ010000147.1 GCA_020426955.1 Planctomycetales bacterium | reverse complement strand
GGTCGTCTACGCGTCGGGCAAGGACCGAATTACCGCCGACGCGCCACTGCATACCAATTTCCGGCTGGACAACGATGGAGAATTTCTGGCTCTGGTCCAGCCCAACGGCACTACTATTGAGCATCAATACGCTCCGTTCGGCGCCCTGCTGCCTGACCGAGCGTTTGGTTTGGCGCAAAGCGTAGAATCTATCGCACTGTTCGAACCAACGTCGCCGGTTCGAACCATGGTGCCGACCAGCGAATTGGCGGAAGCCGTCACAAGCGGCAGTTGGACAATGCCCGAATTTGACGATGCGACGTGGATTAGCGGCGCCGGTGGCGTTGGCTTTGAACAAGCCACGGAATTCGATCCGTACATCGGCACCGACATTGAGTCTCAAATGTTTGGCGTCAATTCCACAGCGCTGGTTCGCATTCCATTTGACGTTGCCAATCCATATGCCATCACGGACATGTCTTTCCAGCTGCAATACGATGACGGGTTTGTGGCTTATCTGAATGGAGTCAAAATTGCGGAAGCGAATGCACCTGACGAATTGGCCTGGGACACTCGATCTACGGGAACGCATCGAGACACACTGGCGGTCCAATTCGAATCGTTCGATGCGACACCGTTCGTTCATCTACTTCAACCAACGAATAACATTCTGGCCATTCACGGCATGAATAGCGGCACTTCGTCAGACGATTTCCTGATCGCGGCAAAGCTAGATGCCTTTCAACCTGGTTCGCTGGAATCATTGCCGCCCGGCTACTTTGCCAAAGCAACTCCGGGCCGTCCCAACGGCGATATCGTCTACGCCGGTTTGGTAAATGACGTGCAAGCGGACAAGCTGCGGGGCTTTTACGACAGCGCGTTTGATGTGCAACTGACCAGCGGCACTGCGGGTGCTACGATTGTTTATACGACCGATGGCAGCGAACCCTCGTTAGGCAACGGGATACAAATTCCGCCCAACCGTGCAGACGAATTTGTGTCGTCAACGGTCTCTATTAGCAAGACCACCACGTTGCGTGCCGCCGCATTTAAAGACGGTTTTCTGACCAGCAAGATCATGACGCAAACGTATCTGATGCTGTCCGACGTCATTCAGCAAGACGTTCAAGCGACGGTCGATGCCGGTTTTCCAGAAACGTGGGGCCGTTACGAACCGGACTACGGTGTCGATCCCGATGTGGTCGGTCCGAACGATCAATACAATGGCGAATTCGCCGCACAGATCCTAGACGCGCTTAAGGCGGCACCCACTGTTTCCATCACCACGGACATCAACAATCTTTTCGGCGAAAACGGCATCTACGAAAATTCAGTACGCAGCGGAGCGGAATGGGAGCGGCCAATCAGCGTAGAAATCATGTTGCCAGATGGTTCAAATCAAATCCAAGTGGACGCGGGACTGCGCATTGCTGGTGACAACGTACGAAATTTTGCCAATTCTAAGAAGCAGTCTTTTCGGCTGGAATTTCGCGCCGAATATGGCGCTACCAAGCTACGCTTTCCGCTTTACGAAGATGCCGACGCGGTCGATTCATTTGACACCATTATCTTGCGCGGTGCCTATAACGACGGCTGGGTGCATACGCCCAATACCACTCAGTTTATTCGCGACGAATGGGCCAGAACCACGCTGCGAATGATGGGACAGCCTCAAGTGCATGGCCGGTTTGTTCACGTCTACCTGAACGGATTTTATTGGGGAGTATATAATGCGGTGGAACGCCCCGTGGCGTCGTTCGCCTCGGATTATTTCGGTGGCGACAAAGACGAATGGGACGCATTGAATACCGGTTCCGTTCGAGACGGCAACGGAGACGCCTGGGCCGATTTACGACGGATTGCTCGTGAAGCCAACACAGATGATCAACAGGCCAGCAACGCTGCGTTCCAACAACTGCTGGGCAACCATCCCGACGGAACGCGCAATCCGCAGCAGCAAGTGATTTTGGATGTTGACAATTACATCGACTACCTGATTGTCAATTTCTACGGCGGCAACACGGACTGGCCTGGTAGAAATTACTATGCTGCTCGACAACAAGGTTCGGACAGCACCGGCTTCAAATTCTTTGCTTGGGATACGGAAAAAATCCTGGATCACGGCGAAGGTTCCACGCTAACCACCAATAACTTGAACGTGTCGGATGGTGTGGCGGTGGCGTATCGTTACCTGCTTAGTAACGACGAATTCCGACTACGCTTTGCCGATCACATTCATCGTCACTTCTTCAACGGTGGTGTCCTAGCCGTAAATCCGGATAGCCCTGCGTGGGACCCGGAAAATCCACAGAATAACATGCCCGCTCAAACGTACGCAGCCATTGCTGATCGAATTGAATTGGCGCTGATCGCCGAATCCGCTCGGTGGGGCGACACACAATCGACTTCCACCAGAAACGATGGTCGAACGTATACCGTCAATGATTGGCGAGCCAAACGAGATGATCTGTACGAGAAATATTTTCCGAACCGTTCGCAGATTGTGTTGAACTATTTTGTACGTTCAAAGCTTTACCCCGAAGTTGCCGCTCCGGTGTTCAATCAACACGGAGGCAGTATCGACGCCAACTTTTCGCTGGAAATGACTTCGCCCGGAACGATTTACTATACACTGGACGGTTCGGATCCCAGACGCAGCACGCTGGAACCTGGCGTGACGGAAGCCGGAGTTCGCTCGACCGCAATCGAATACTCCGGTCCGATTACATTGCCGGCCGGAGCGATTGTGAAGGCCAGAACGTTGGTCGACGGAGTTTGGAGTGCGTTGAACGAAGCGACCTTTACGGTGGCCAACAATCCGATTCGCATTGCCGAAATCATGTACAACCCCAGCGATCGCAACACCAACGGCATAGACAACGATGAATTTGAATTTGTGGAATTGGTGAACACTTCGGCAACCGAAACAATCAATCTGGCCGGCTACCGTTTTACCGAAGGCATTGAATTCACGTTCGGTGACGTGTCCTTGGCACCCCACCAGCGAACCGTGGTGGTTGCCAACCAGACGGCGTTCCAGCAGCGGTATGGATCAGACCTGCCGGTGGCCGGCGAATATGGGACGACACCAGATACATTCCGGCTCAGCAATAGCGGCGAAACACTGCGATTTGTCGATTCCGTAGGCGGCATTGTGCACGAAGTCACCTACAGCGACGACTGGATTGCCAGTACCGACGGCGCCGGAGCATCCTTGACGGCCATCACTGATCTGCCGAATCAAGACGAAGCGGAAATCAGTCGCTGGCGAGCAAGCGTTTCAATCGGTGGTTCCCCGGGCCGAACCGAACAGCTGGACGTCAACGGAGATGGCGAATCAACCATTGCCGACGTCGACTTGTTCTGCAGCGCGTTGCAAGCGAACGTGACGCAATATGATCTGAACGGCGACAACCGGCTGGATATTCAAGACATGGCATTGGTGATTCAAAGCATTCTGAGAATTCCCTATGGCGATGCGAACCTGGACGGTCGATTCGATTCGGCCGATCTGGCGTTGGTGTTCCAGGCAGCCGAATATGAAGACGAGTTCGTGCGTAATTCTCGTTGGTCCGAAGGCGATTGGAACTGCGATGGCGACTTTACCGCTCGCGATATCGTCGACACGTTTGTTTTTGGAGAATATTCGTTGCCTGCAGCGATTGCGACCGAGCAAGCTGCTGCACACACCGTGAAGATTCGAAACATCGCGGCGGCGTTGGCCGTGGACATGGCGTTTAGTACGGAACGCAGTAGTCTCGCAATTCGGCGATGATTTTTTTCACTTCCTGATCGCTGGGATCTGGGGCGATGGCCGTAAAGTAGTTTTGGTCAATGCCAAACATTTCCTTGCGGGCGTGCGCATCGTCTGGATCCTCATCTACCAGCACATCGCCTAACTCAAAATCGTCATCCCACAGGACGGCGTCTGCCAAGCATTCCACCATTAGTTGCCATTCACTGTGATCGTCGCAGGCGATGTCCGGTAGTTGGTCCAATTCCGCACCGTCTGCCTCTAGCAGTTCCGATACGGCCTCGAGAATCGTGTATCGAACTTCGTATTCTTCCGGTTCATCGGGAAACAGGCGGTTTCCATCGACTTCAAGTTGGGCTAACTCTGCTGCGACGTTGAACAGGCAGGCGACGGCCCCTTCGTTGATAGCGGTAAGTTCTACCGGTTCGAATTCTTCCGACAACAAGCCTCGCGCCACTTCCAGCATTACCGCCCATTTGGCCTGCTGCGTCAGATCATTGAATACTTGAACGGGAAAATCATGTTCTTCCGCAACCTGATCTATAAAACTTGACAATGCAAGCCTCACAAGTTCCGCCTCGGCGCCTTGCAACGTGCGTACACCTCTACTTGTTTTCCAAACCATCTGATTCTCTTTTGTTTACAATCTAACTACAGTCTACTTCGCTGGCGTGATTGTGATCTTTCGAAATTCCACTGGACCGTGATCGCCTTGCAGATAGATTGGGCCTGGTTCGCCTTCGGCGCTATCCAGAGCACCACCCGTGATGCCCGGAATGTCCTGCCGATCGATTACTCGCTGGCCATTCAAATGCACAGTGATGGTTCGGCCCACCAATTCAATATCATACGTCTGCCATTCGCCGGCTGCCTTGGCTGCATTCACGGACGGTGTTAGAAAACCATAAATGCCGCCAATTTTGTGGCTTTCCGGATCATCGCCATAATTGTCTTCAATCTGAAGCTCATGCCGACCTCGGAGATATATCCCGCTGTTGCTGCCCGCCGGATAGCGAAATACCACATGCAATTTGAAGTCATCAAACGTTTGCGAAGTGGCGATGTTGTTGCCGGGTTCCGAATTCACCAAAATGCCGTTTTTCACAGTCCATCCGTTCGGAACATTCGGCAGTAGTGGCTTCCAGCCCGAAAGATCTTGTCCGTTAAACAGTTCGATCGGTTCACCCCAAGTAGGATCAGATTTCCGCTTAAGCGAAGGAGCTCGCACGCCGCTGAACTTAATCTGGCGTCCTTGATTGTCAGTGGTTTTGCCGTGCAGATGGTCACCGTCAATGTGATCGACGTGGCATTCGCCTTGAAACGCCAAGTGGTCCTGGCGATCTTCCCATTGCTTGGGAATCGCGAATGAAAACGACTCTCCTTCGACCTTGATTTCTGCGATCGGTCTCGCACTTCCGAATTGACCAACAAACGATCCGACCAATGTAGAATAGCCAGACTTTCGGACTTCTAGCCATGACGGATAGTCTCCATCGACGCCTTTAACAACGAGGTCCCAGCGGCCAATCAGCGGATGCGGTTCCTGCTGCTGGCCGAATACTGTCATACTACTAAGGCAAATACCAGCCACGATAGCCCGGCACAAAAAACTCACTTTTTTCACGGTCATCACGTTACACCCCGAAGTCTGTCTTTCAATTTCTTCAGCTAGCGAAAATTCTTAGTCTTGCGGTGAAACCAACACCACGGTGATCTGATCTGCTTGGTCATGATTCAGGTGAATGGTTCGACCATCCTCTAAGTGGAAGGTCCAAATCGCATCACCGTCCGTGCGCGGACCGGCGGTGATAATCGATGGAACGGCGACGTCAAATTTGGCCAGTTCGTCGGCTACTTCCACCACTGTGGCAGACATACTTTCTCGTAACAAGCTGGCTTTGACCGGTTCGCCCGGAACCAAGTGCATGAAATCTTCCGGGATCTCTTGGCCGTGCGGATCCAAAATAGGATGGCCTAGCATGTCGTCTAGATAGTCAACCGTTTCTTCATCATGCAAGTGCTCCAGTTGATGGGCTTGATTATGGAGTTCGTCCAGCGGCGTGCCGACATGCTGCAAATAGCTTTCCCAAAGCCGGTGAGCTCGCAACAAGCGTTTCGCTTCCAGTTCGCCTTCATCTGTCAGCACCCACGTACCGGCCGATTCGGTCATCAAGTTTTGGCGTTCCAGCGACCGTAGTGCTCGTCGCACCGCTTCATGCGAAGGGGAATCGTGCAGATGGCTGGCAATATCTGCAAACGCCAAACGATTGTCTGACGAATAGCGAAACGTCCCCAAAATATCTTCGACCAAACGCTGCGGAACCATCGAACGACGTCGCAGCCAGTCGGCGATCAAGCCATACTTCGGAGCCACAGCTAAGACCACCATGAATTGCAACGTGCTGGCAATCACGATCGACGGTCCCGTGGCTACTTTGCCAATCCAAGTGGAAACGTACAAACCGGCCACCACGCTGGTCACTCCAAACAACGCTGAAATCATCATCATGCGACTGAGGCGATTGCACAACAAATAGGCGGTTGCTGCCGGAGTGACCAACAGTCCCACAACCAAGATCACACCTACCACGTTCACGGCGCTGACCACCACAAGCGATGTACAGGCGGTCAACACGTAATCCAACGCCACCACCGGAAACCCCAACGACGCGGCCATTACTGGATCAAAAGACGTCAATTGCAAATGCCGAAACAACAAGATGACGGTCGCCAAGACGATGGCCGCTACAATGGCCATCAGCCACAGGTCCTCATCGCCCACACCCAGGACCATGCCGGCAATAAAGTGATACAGATCAATGTGAATTCGATGGCTGAACACCGACGCCAACACTCCGCCAACAGCAAAAATCCCGGTGTACATAATCCCAATGGCGGTGTCTTCTTTGATCCGAGAAACCTTGGAGACAAAACTAATCAGCGCCACCGTCACGATGCCCGCCACAATGGAACCGATCAGCATGGCCGGTGCGTGAGCTTCTACTCCAAACAGGATTTGCATGAACAAATAGCCCGCGGTTACTCCGGCCAGCATGGCGTGTGAAAGTGCGTCGCCCAAGAACGCCATGCGACGCAAAATAATAAAGCAGCCCATGACGCCGCACACGATTGCTACGAGCGAACCGCCAAGCAGCGCCTTTTGAAACGCTTGGCTCTCTAAAGGTGCGACGAATAGATCCCACGCCAAGCTCATCGCGACACCTCGTCATCCGCAACGAATTCGCGCGATTGCATATCCGCGAACACTCGCAAATTGCCTTCGTACACTTCGCTCAACAATCGAGGATGCAGAACTGCTTGCGGCGGTCCAAAAGCGAAGAGACGCTGTTTCAGCAGCAATAGGCGATCAAAATATTCGGCAGCGGTTGCCAAGTCATGATGCACTACCAGCAAGGTGCGGCCTGCTTTCTTGGTCTGCGCCAATACGTCCAAGATGGCTCGTTCTGTGGCCGCATCCACGCCCGCAAACGGTTCATCCAATAGCAAGATTTCGGCGCCTTGCGCCATGGCTCGAGCCATAAACACGCGTTGTTGCTGGCCGCCAGAAAGCTGCCCGATTTGCCGATGGGCAAACTCTTGCATTCGCACCATTTCCAAAGCTTGGTCGGCGATCTGGCGGTCGCGTCGGCCCAGATCTTTCCACCATGGCACGGCACCGTAGCGTCCCATCATGGCAACTTCGCGAACAGTAATAGGAAAATCCCAATCCACGGAACCTCGCTGAGGCACATAGGCTACTTGACCTTTGGCCTGTTCCGCTGATTCGCCGAAGATCTTGACTTCGCCCACATCGGGACGTACGAATCCCAGAATCGATTTGATGAACGTTGACTTGCCAGAACCGTTTGGACCGATGATTCCTACCAAACTGCCGGCCGGAATCTTGACGGAAATGTCCAGCAACGCCGGCACCGGTCCGTAACTAACCGTTAGGTTGGCAATCTCGATCGCGAATGGAGGCGAAGGCGTTGGTGACGTCATGGCATTATCTTAAACCGATCTACTCCTGTACCGTTGCTTCAGCTGACGATTCTGGCGGTACCGTGACGTTCAATGCACCTTGGATGGCTTCGCCCGGTTCGGACCAAAAAGTTTGTTCGGCAATCACAACGGCGTCTCGGAGAATTCGCACGCGAATCGCGTTGGCTGTCAGACTGGCGTCGTTGGCGCAAGTGGCTTGGACGAAGAATTCGTTTTGACCTTGAACGATACCGTCTACGGGATCCGATACGATAACTTGGCCACCGGGAATGGCATTCGTCCGATGCAGCACCGGTTGACCACGAAACAAGACCAACAAGCTTGGCGCGTCCTCCAGTTCTAGGGCAAACGGATCTGGGCCGGCAGCAAAAGAAAGAGTTACCTCCAACCGAAATTCTCCCTCGGCAACGGCATCGGGTTCCGCTTGGTACGCCACCACTCGAGGCCGATGCGTCATGTACAACTGCACACCTCCCAGGATTGCTACAACCATGATGAATGACAACAGTGGCCGCATTGCTTGTTCACGCGTGGGACGCGTGCCTGAATGAAAAACTTTGATTATCCCGGACTACCATATCTAAGACTCCGATCCTGTCATTCATTCCAACGCCTGAATGATGGTCAACACGTTTTCTCGCATCATTCCCAAATACGTTTCACCCGCCGAACCGGGCGGTCCCATGGAATCAGAGTAAAGCGAACCACCCACTTGAACGCCCGCTTCGCTGGCCATCTGCTTGATGACTTCCGGATTGACGCTGGTTTCAACAAAGATGGATTTGACGCCGAACTTTCGAATCGACTCGATTGCTTTCGCTCGACTAGCCGGCGTCACACCCGCGCCCACTTCAGCACCGGTGGACCAACCTTCGGGCGCGGCGGATTCAAATCCATACGCCTTACAGAAGTAGTTGAAGGCATCGTGACTGGTAACCAAGACACGACGTTCGCGAGGCAACGCATTCACCTGTTTGATGATCCAGGCGTTCAGATTCCGAAGTTGCCCCAGATAAAGTTCGGTTCGCGCCTTGTATTCGCGTTCATGATCCGGATCTGCGGCCACGACGGCATCCAAAATGTTCAACACGTAAATCCTGGCGTTGGCGGGATCAAACCACGCATGCGGATCTCGTACCGGCACCGCTTGTCCTTCTTCTTCAATCATGATGGGCTGGATGCGGTCGGTACAGGTGACCAACTTCTTCCCGGCATCGGCCGCCAGATTCTTCATCCAGTCGGCACCTTCCAGGTGCAAGCCATTCTCAAAGCACAGAGTCGCATTCTTCACCAACTGCACATCGGCCGGAGTGATTTGGTACGTATGGGGATCGCTGCCCGGAGTCAACACGCTTTGTACTTCCCAGCGATCACCGACCACTTGCCGAACAAAATCAGCCACCTGCGTGGTGGAACAGACGGCAATGCCAACGCGATTTTGTTCGGCCGCGCAGGTCACGGAAAAGCAAGAAATTCCGACCGTAGCAATTATCAAAGCGAAACGCCAAAGGCCTTTAGCGTTACTCGATTTACCGCTTCGGTTGCCTGCCATACCAATGCACTTCAACATCCCAAGATCCTAACCGGCTTTTCACAAGAACGTCCGCACACCTTGTCCTGCAGACGCATTACGCGGGAGCAGATTCAGTTACTTCAACGGCCAAGCAATGCTTAAGCATTTCCGCAGGCGAACTAACGTAGCTGGTATAAAACGGGCCGAATTCAGCATACTTGGCGCTCGCTTCGTCAAACCGCATCTTGTAAACGATTTCGGTCAGAAACGAAGGATTCGCAGCCCACAGCGTGACCCCCCATTCCCAGTCTTCCAGGCCAACACCGACGGTGATCAATTGCGAGACTCGCCCCATGAACGCCATGCCGCTTCGCGCGTGTTCGTTCATCATGCGGTTGCGTTCGTCAAATGGCAGAGTGAACCAGTTTTCACCCACCTTGCGTTTTTTGTTCATGGGATAGAAACACATGGCGGGAAAATTGGCCGGAAAATCGGGCGTCAAACGTTGCTTGCGCATCATCGGTTCGCGCTGCCGATACGCATTTAACTTGGCTTCAAACGTAGGGCTTCCTTCTTCCTCGCCTTCTTGTACCAATCGCTGAGCGTATTGTTCAACGGACGGCACATATTCGGAGATTTCGGTCACCGAAACAAACGAATACGTCGGCTCGATCGCCACGCCCAGTCTGGAGTTCATCAGGCGCTGATGGACCGTGTCTATTTTCAACGGGCAAGGGTCCATCAACATCAATCCAAAATCTGCCTTGTGACCACTAACAATCGAAGTCTGCAGACGTTCCGTGGCTTGCGGGCCGTCTGGAGCCAATACCGAAATGACTTCCTGAACACCTTGGGAAACCGCATCGGCGGACATATTGGCAAACTTGTTGCGATCGAAGCGATAATAAAGGTGACTGCAATGCCAGCCTTCCTTGGGTGTCAAAGAAGGTTCAACCGGAGCGGCATGAGGTGGGCGACCGTGACTCATCGAAGAATCCCCATATCTTTCTGCAAACTGGACAATTAGAACATTCAGTCCAAAATTTTATCACAGTCCACAGTCAAGACCTAGGTGACTAGCGGAAGCCACTCGTTACGGCATGCTACACAAAGACGCTTGTCAGATCTCCGATCAAGCGAACAAAGACTTCTTGCGTCAGTACTGCGGGCACGCGTTGTCGAGCATGTCCGGGGATGGTTTCAAAACGAGCGAACCGGATTTGCGAATTCCCCTGGACGGCAATTTCGTAATAACGACGCTGTTTGGCTGTAACGGTTTGCGGTTTGGTCGAACGCAGAATTGCTTGCTGTTGGTTTGCATCTATTTCGATCACCGAAATCGGTTCCAGCAAATAGTTCAAAGTGCCGGCCAAACGGTTCGCTTTGTCCAAGAAATCGGCGTGCGAAATTGAACAAGCGGCCGAGCAATCGAGTTGAACATAGTCGAATTCACAGCCCAGCGAATTCGCTTGCAGCAAGCAACATTCCAGCGAACCGCCTGGAAAACCAACCACTTGCAAACCAGCTTGGCTGGTGCCGAATAGCTGCCGAGCGACCGTTTGTGCGTCATGGATCATGCTCATCGCCTTCCTCCTTCCCGATTCAGTCCGAATCCATTTCGTCATTCGCTTGAGACGTTTGATGTTCGGTACCATCGAACGACATTGTCGTCAGTTTGCCGTTCAGCACTGTTTCAATATGGACGGGACGCCGCCACAGTTTGTACAAGTTTCGCAGCGTGTCTTGAGCGTAATTGATTTTGAGTTCCGGACCGTTGAAATGATGTTCCAAGTACAATTCGCCTCGGTTCTTGTAGTTGCCGTCTCGCACCTTAATAATCGGTCGCCCCATGTTTGTCAGACTGAAAAGCAACTGTTGTTTCACTTGTTCAAACTGGCGACTTTCAATTTCGTAGTAACCCGTATCTTGGTTGTAACCGAACGAAAACAGCTTGTTGCGTCGACAAAAATCGAGTGTCAGGAATTCGTCAATAAACGTCAGATCATTGTGAATCTGGCGAACTTCAAAGATCTTTTCTCGGCCAAGGCCTGCGTCCGTATTCCACCGCTGTTTGGCCACCAGGTCGTCACACTGTTCGTAGTCACGCCCAA
>JAGQOZ010000146.1 GCA_020426955.1 Planctomycetales bacterium | reverse complement strand
CTTGGAACGCATCGGCCTGGACGCATCTTGCTGGTGCGAACTGGTGCAGAAGTTCGGCAAGCTTTTCAAACGAGCGGCGGGCAAAGCATCAAGTCTCGCCGACGAAGCAGCTCGACGCAGCATCCGCTACATGCACGCACCCGGCGCCAACATGCTGCTGGCCGAAGACGCCGCCTGACCAGCAGCGTCTGTTGCTACACGTTTGATTGACAAGCGACCGCTAGTTGGTTTCTGTGAATTAGTCACCGCTAGTTGGTTTCTGCTGCGCCGCTTCCGGCCATTTCACGGTTCGCCATCTGTTTTACTGTTCTGCATTCTACTTCGGGCGAGATCTCTTACGTGTTTCGCGCCGCAATCTTGCTTGTTTCTCCGGCAAGAGAAGGATAATATGCGGGTGTCCCTGTTTGTTCTCCCTTTTCCGTCCACACTTATTTCTCCCATCCAATTCGCCTCCTTGCAAACGTTGTCATGCAACTTGATGTGAGAAAACTTAGCCAATCTCGGCCGACTCAGATACCCGACCTGCCTGCCGCCACGCTAGCAAACCCGCCCGATTCGGTGGACACAGAATGGGAATGCACCCAACGGATCTGGAGAATCTGTTCTATTATGTGGGTGACACGCAAAATGGTGTTCGCCAACTAGGTGATCCGCTCGACGTTTTCGCCGGACCGCTGGCCAGCAGTAGCGGCGTAGCGGAACTGGGGATTGGGAAAACGGATGCCGCCACAGGGTTTGACTTCAGTCTGAACGGTTATCAAGATGACGTGCGCATTTACGGAGAAATCTTGACCGCCGATCAATTGGACGTCATTCGTCTGGAGAATCTCGGTTCGAACCTACTCGGTGATCTTAATGCTAACGGCAGCTTGGACGCCGCCGACTTGGACGCGTTGACTCAAGCAATCAATACGAACGAAACCGGTTCCATCTACGACATGAACGGAGACGGAAATGTCAACGCGGCGGATCGTGAAGCTTGGATTGTGGATGTTCGCAACACGTATTACGGAGATTCGAACCTAGACGGCGAATTTAGCAGTGCCGACTTTGTAGCTGTATTCACTGCCGGTCAGTACGAGGACAACGTAGCCGACAATTCCACTTGGGCGACCGGTGACTGGAATGGCGACGGCGATTTTGATTCGAGCGATTTCGTGGCTGCCTTCACTGCCGGCGGCTATGAATTGGGACCGAAAGCGGCCGTGAGTGCGGTGCCCGAGCCAAATTGCCTGGCACTACTTGGGGGTGCAATTATGGCGATGGTCTCTTTGGTTCGCAGAAATGCGAAGAAATGATGAGTATCTGATTATTTGATCGCATTGTGATTGACGCGGCGGTATAATCCGGCCGCGTTTTTTTATTGGCGGCATGTGCCGATTTGCTATCAGAAGAGAGGTTTTCCATGAGGTTTCGACATTGGATATTGGTATTCATCACGCTTGGCTTTGCAGCGACCGCGTCGGCAGTCGATTGGGTTGGCGCGGATGGTGATTTCTTAGAAGGAGCGAACTGGAGTTCCGGCGAAGCACCCTTTCTGGATGAACCGGCAATTATCAACAACGGCGGAACGGCAACTTTGTCCGGCGATCTGGCAGAAGCGTCCAAGCTAGAAGTTGGTATCAGCGGCGGAAGTGGCAACTATGTACAGACCGGGGGTGATTTTGCGGCCGCCGGTGCCTTCATTGGTAGTTCCGGCACCGGTTCGGCCACCATTAGCGGAGGGACTTTTGATATTGGTGGCGACAGCATTCACGTCGGCTGGCTGCCTGCGGGTGTGGGCACCATGACCATTGATTCGGCGGATGCCTACGTCAAATCGGGTGACGACTTCCAATTGGGCCGAGAAGGTACGGGAACGCTGAATTTGTCGGCTGGCGAACTTTCGGCCGGTTACACAGTGGTCGGAAAGTTTGGTACCGGCATCTGGAATCAAACGGGCGGATATTTTAACCAGGCCTTTGGTGATGTCGAAATTGGCGACGGCGGACGAGATGATCAGGCGGGCACCGCTGGCCCGCGAAGTGGCCAGTTCAATCTGTCAGATGGGTTTGTCTATTCGACCGGAAATTTTGCGATTGGCAATCGGCGCGGAAGTGGCGAAGTGAACGTAAGCGGCGGTGTGTTGGCCATTACAGGAAATGCAAATAGCACGATTTTTGTTGGCCGAGGTGCCGATTCGTCTCCTGGTGTTGGTGGTCCCACTAGTTTGCGCGTCACGGGTGGCGACAGCACGATTGTGGCCACGGGTAACTTTTCGATGAATCCGGACAGTGTGAGTTCGCAGTCGACGTTGATTGCCGAAATCACGGGCACCTCGCACACGCCGATTCTAGTTTCGGGTGATGCCGACATTAGCAACGGACACTTGAAAGTCGAATTGAACGGATATTCGCCAGTAGCGGATGATTCGTGGGTATTGATCCAAACGGGCTTGGAATTGGATGACGTCTTGGCCAATATCGATTCGGCAATTGAAGACGCAGGTTATGTCGCCCCAACACATGGCTTTCCAGCTGTGTTCGGCACGGTGCTGGGCGAATTCCTGTCGGTCGATACATCGGCCGCCACGTTAGCACCGGGCTTGGATTGGGAAGTTCTATATCAAGATGAAACAGTGCTGTTGTCCGTGACCGGAACCGCCGGACTGTTTGGTGATTTTGATGGTAGCGGGACGTTGGATGCGGCGGACATCGATATTCTGTCCAATGCCGTGCAAACCGGATCGACCGACAGTCGGTACGATGTGAACACTGACGGAAACGTCAACGCGGCGGATCGTGAAGCTTGGATTGTGGACGTTCGCAACACGTACTTCGGAGATTCGAACCTAGACGGCGAATTCAGCAGTGCGGACTTTGTCGCCGTGTTCACTGCCGGTCAGTACGAAGACAACGTTGCCGACAATTCTACTTGGGCGACCGGTGACTGGAATGGCGACGGCGAATTCGACTCCAGCGATTTCGTGGCTGCGTTCACGGCTGGCGGCTATGAATTGGGACCGAAGGCGGCCGTGAGTGCGGTGCCGGAACCGTCCAGCTGGGTATTGTTGTTGCTGAGCACATTGCCGCTCTTAAGCCTTCGCAAAAGGTAGGACGGCGTCTTCGCCGAATTGACTTGCGCCGCCGTGTCGCTTAGACGACCGGCGGTACGGGCTTCATCTGAGTTCAGCCGATGCCGTCTGTTAGATTGGTTCCACTTGAAAATCTTCAATTTCAATGGAAACGCCTTGTTGCAGCATGTTGACCGCAACCAGCAGTCGCGTTTTGCCTCGGCGATGAACCACCGTGCCTTCCAAACCGGCCATGGACCCGGTCTTAATGCGAACCGGATCACCTGGTTCCAATCGGCTTTCAATGGTCAGCCGTGCGTCCGATTCGATCAATGTGGCAATATTGCGTAGATCGGTGACCAGTTGCTGCGGGTCTTTGACGTCGATCACGGTTGACACGCGATTGGTCGTCAAGCCCTTTACGCGTTCTTCGTCCGTGCCAAACAAGAACACATATCCGGTAAACAACGGAATATGCGAACGGACTCGTCTTCCCCGGATCAGATTGTCCTTCGGAATCAATGGCAAATAGAACGGTACGTCCATGCCTTCGAGTTGTCGAACGAAGGCTTTTTCCTGGCGAGCTTTCGTGTAGACGGCCCACCACTTTCGCGTTGTGTCGCGTTCGGCAAGATCCGCCAATAGATTTTCTGGATAGACCGTCGTTTCACGATCAAGGATAGGCATGGGCGCTGGTCTCTGTATTTAAAACGGTGAACATTTAGTTGATCCCAAGCGAAAACCAGGTCGGAAATCGCCGGTCTGTATATATCTTCGTCGTAATCGGGCACGGGAGACAACAGGAATTATTTGAACCGAGACGTCACCGAGTCCAGCGAAACTGAATGGTATGGCGTTTGCAATTCTTAGCTCTTGGACCGTTCAGCTGATTGAAAATGGCTTGATCAGCGTGAAAAACCACGGTTGTATGACGTCGTTGACATGACCGAGTGCAATCGTAGCATGAATACTAGGTGAGACACTTGTTTCGAAAAGTCCACGATTGGTACAAAATTCATGACGGCAGTGCTGGCATTCGTTGACAAAAATGAGGTGGCTGTTCGGCATAATCGAAGAATAGGTCTTTTTGCTGGAAATTGATTCGAGCGGAACACCCCAGGGGGACGGAGTCCTGACAGAACTGACAAACTCCGACCACAAATTCGTGAAAACGTATGACTCGTCCCACAACATCTGCCTCATCGTCATTGCTCAACCCTTGGTTGATTGGCGTCAGCTTTGTCGCCGTCTTCGCTGGTGTGTTAGGTTGGTCGTATTGGCCAACGCTGCTGGAACTGCAACGCCAGTGGACGGTGGAACCTGATTATTCGCACGGCTTTTTGGTCGCACCAATTGCGATGGCGTTCTTGTGGATGCGCCGCGACCTTTTGCCAGTGCAACAGATTCATCCATCGTTGTGGGGGTTGGTTCTGTTGTTCGCGTCGCTGTTGTTACGCTATGTAGGCGTGCGTTTTAGCCTGACTCCGGTGGATGGATACGCTTTGATTGTGGGCATTGCCGGAGTGGTCTGGCTATTGGGCGGAGCGGCCTTACTTCGTTGGTCGGCACCGGCAATACTGTTCTTGCTGTTTATGGTGCCGCTGCCCTTTCGCTTTGAATACATGTTAAGCCAACCGCTTCAGAACGTGGCAACGTCCGCCAGTTGCTACATCCTGCAATGTTTGGGACAACCGGCGTTTGCCGAACGAACCACC
The DNA here is from genome assembly GCA_020426955.1 of Planctomycetales bacterium. Lineage (GTDB taxonomy): Bacteria > Planctomycetota > Planctomycetia > Pirellulales > Pirellulaceae > JAGQOZ01. The sequence goes on along the minus strand of JAGQOZ010000146.1, from coordinate 6,611 downwards.
ATCCTGCTGAACGAACAACAATTGAAAGTCGAACAAACTTGTTCTGGCTTGCGAATCTTCATGAGCACCGTCGCGCTGGCGGTGGCGTATGGAATTGCCTTTCGCAGTGAATGGTGGGAAAAAATCACCGTTCTGTTGGCGGCGATTCCGATTGCCGTCATTGCGAACGTTAGCCGCATTGTCATCACAGGTTTGCTGTACCAATTCTATTCTGATGAAGCGGCCAAACAATTCAGTCATGACATTGCAGGCGTGTTCATGATTCCGTATGCCGTCCTGCTGTTTGCCATATTCATCTTTTACTTAAATCGTTTGATACCTGAAACGCAATCCGTATCAATGAGCGAAGTGGTGCATCGGACTCGCACAGAAACCTAGATTCTCAGCCTGGGCTCCTAAGCCTATAGAGATGATGGTTGAAGACATTAACCGAACTTTGGATTTAGCAACATGAATCAACCTGGATTCCAACGCCAACTTCCTTCCCAGCGAATGTCGCCCGCCGGACACCGCAGAAGTGCAAATTCGACGAACCATGCCGACTTTTCGCCGCGGATTTTTTACGCCGTGATCGCTCGCTGGTGGAAGATCTTAGTTCCGGCAACGCTGTTACTGTTAGCGCTTAGCAGTGCGGCGGTGATGATGACGTTTGAACCCAAGTACCGCGCCTTCGCTCAGTTGCGGATCAACGAAAGCCAACCGTTTGTGGCGTTCGAAACCGCTTCGTCCACGGATCGCAAGAGTGTGGAAAAGTTCGTCCAAACACAAATCGAACTGTTGCGAAGTCAGCCCGTCTTGGAAATGGTGCTCAGCCGTCCCGAAATCGCCAACATTTCAGAATTAGCGAGACGCCAAGATCCAATGCGTTGGCTGCAAACGGAAGGCCTGATCATCACGCCGGTGAACGAATCAGAACTGTTGAGCGTCAGCTACGCTGGCCCGTCCCCCGACAAATCGGCGGACGTGGTGAACGCGGTCATCGACGCCTATTTCAGCATGCGAAAAGACAAACAAGACGAACAGACTCGGCAAATTGTCCAGATGCTGGAAAGTGAACGGCAGCGGCGAGCTCGCGAGATCACCATTATCCAAGGCGAAATTCGCGATCTCCAAAAACAGCTCGTTTCCAAGGACCCAACATTAGTGGCCACCGCCATCGGACCGGACGTCATTGTCAGCGAAAATCCGCTGAAGAACATTCAGGAAAATCTGGCTCGTTCCCAAGTGGAAAAACAGATCTTGGAAGCGCAGGTTTCCGCCATGGAAAATTCGCTGAGTGAACAGGCAGACGTGCCCAGCGTGCTGGTGGAACGAGCGGTCGCGGAAAGTGAAGAGGTGCAACGGCTGAACAATGACATTGCCGAAAAACGGACCATGATGGGCCAAATTCTAACCGCGTCCGCTTACGGCGAAAAAGATCCCAAGTATGAAAAACTGGCTCGAGACGTCCAGCGTCTGGAAACCACGCTGCAGATGCTGCGCAACCAAGCGCGACCTCGGATCCAAGAAGAAATGCAGGCGTTCGCCGGATTAGAACGCCAGAAAGAACTGCGAGACCTCAAGACGCAATTGGAAACACAAAATCTGATTGTGCAAAGTATGGTGCGAACCTACGAAGCCAAGGTGAAAGAAGCCAGTTTGTCCGGCGCGCAGACCATGGACTTGCGTTTCAAGCAGGAAGAACTACTACGCGAACAAGAAGTCTTCAACGTGATTTCTCAACGCACCATGGAACTGCGAACCGAAATGAACGCGCCCAACCGCGTGTCGGTCTGGCATACGGCCACCATTCCCGTGGAACCAGAAGAAAAGATTCCAGTGAAGCTTTTGTTGTTGGCAGTCGCTGGCAGTCTGACGGTGCCGTTCGGACTGTGCGTGTTGTGGGAACGATCGATTCGCCGAGTCTCCAGTGTGGAAGAATTGCAAACCGATTCACTGCTGCCGGTGGTGGGCGAAATCGCTAGACTTCCTTCGCACGTGGGCGGGAATTCCGTTCGCTACGAATTAGGCTTGTTCGAAGAAAGTATCGACAGCTTACGAACCGGTCTGATCCTGGCGCACAATCCCGAAGAAATCCAAGTCTTGGCTGTGGTCAGTGCCGTTTCAGGCGAAGGCAAAAGCAGCGTTTCGTCGCAATTGGCCGTCAGTCTAGCTCGATCCACCGGCCAGCCCACGCTACTGATCGACGGTGACATGCGTTCACCCGATGCACATCGGATTTTTCAGCTGGAACTAGAGCCTGGTTTGTCTAACGTCTTGGAAGGCACCTGCAGTGTGGCCGAAGCGATCAATAAATCGTGGAGCGATCACGTGCATGTCATGCCCGCCGGAATCTTGAAACGCAGCCCTCACAAACTGCTGGGTACGGGCGAATTCAAACGCGTTCTGGACGAAGTTCGCACCATGTATCGCTACATTGTGATTGACACGCCGCCCGTGCTGGCCGCCAGCGAATCTCTGGTGATGGCTCGCGATAGTGACGGCACGCTGATCTGTGTGATGCGAGACGTCAGTCGGCAAAGTCACATCAAGATGACCTACGAACGCTTGCTCACAAGCGGCGCTAAACCGATTGGCACGGTCCTAAATGGCGTCCCCGTTCGCCAATACGCGCGGAAATACGGCACCTACGACTACGTCAAGTAAGTAACCTATGAAAACACTACATCCCGTATCTGCCGCCGATCGACAGACCGCCGATCATCTTCGGACAGGCCATTCGCAGGCGCCGCGCCATCGCCAGTTCAATTGGAAGCTGTTGATCATTTCCGTCGTGCTGTTGGCGGTCGTCTTGCCCGCAGTCCATTTTTGGCATCAACGGCAATTAGCAAACGTGTCGGAAGCGCTGTTGCGTCGCGCGGATCAATTGGAGGCGGAAGAAAAATTCTACGAAGCGTCCAACACGTTGTTTCGCTACGTCAACATTCACGAAGGCCACAAAGATGTCGGTCCCGTGATGGTACGACTCGCCCAGACGTACGATCGGTTCGCTCAAGATCGAACCAAGAAGTCCAAAGCCATTTCGTGGTATTTGAAAGCGTTGGCCGCCGCTCCGTCCGAAGTGCCGCTGTACGCTCGTTTAGCCGAACTGCAGATTGAAACGGGGCAATATTCTCTGGCAGAAGAGATTGCCAACAAAGGCTTGAAGCTGGCGGCGGATGATTTTGCGTGCCACAAACAGCGCACGTTGGCTCGCCACCACCAACTAGAACAAGGCCGTCCAGTGGATGTTGATTTGTTGGTAGAAGAATTCTCGCAATTACTCGCAGCCCATCCAGACGACATTGATGGTGCTCAAGCGTTTGCCGGACTACTGCGGCAACATGTTCGAGTGCAAAATGAATTCAACCCAGCGCAACTGGCGGACCAAACCATGAACAACATGGTGCAAGCCAACGGAGGTAACTTTCAAGCGTATTTGGTGCGGCACAAATACCGTCTGCAACACGAACTCGCCGACGCCGACAAAGATCTGGACGCGGCCTTTACCATCGCACCAAATGACCAAGACGTATTGGTGACCGCCGGAGACTACGCCTACCATCAAGGCGAATTCCAAAACGCGCTGGACTACTACCAGCGTTTGGTGGCAGAGAACGCGACACGCGCGGATGCGCATTTGGGCGTCGGACAAAGTCTGCGACAGCTGGGACGAATTGACGAAGCCATCACCGCCTTTCAACAGGGCTTGGCGCAAGCCGATCCATTGAACTTGGCGTTAAACGTCCAACTGACCGACACACTCATCAACGAAGGAAGGCTGGACGAAGCTGACGCCACCATCGGCAATTTGGAAACCGCCATTGGACAATTGGCTTCGGAAGGAATTGAATCGCTGCGAGCTTGGGCGGTGGCGTCGCGAGACTTATTGCAGGGCAAATTGTATTTGGCTCGGCGAGATTACGGCGGCGCGATTGACAAGTTGACCAACGTGGCGACAACCACTTCGCCCCAAGCGATTCGCAACCGTGAAGGATCCGTCAGTTTTCACGCCAACACACTGTTGGGTGACGCTCATGCGGCGCTCAGCCAATGGCAGGAATCGGCGCTAGCTTATGAACGAGCGATCGAATTGGCACCGCATGTGGAAGCATCCTATCTGGCCGCCGCCAAATCTTGGACCGCTGCCGATCAGATAGAAAAAGCGTTGAATTTGTGCGAAAAACTGACCGTACGACCGCAGTCTCCCGCCAGCGTTTGGCTGCTGGTCATTCGCTTGGAATTGGAAAGACAACTACGAAAACCTGCCGACGAACGCACTTGGCAAGCGCTTGATCGAGCATTCCAGACGGTAGAACAAGCCGCGCCCGACGAATGGGAATTCCAACTGGAGAAGGCTCGGTATTTGGCCGTACGAGACAAAGTGGCGGGGCTGAGCCAAGCCATGCAATTGCTGCTAACTGTGGAACAGTCACACGAAGCGACTTCGGACATGTGGAGTCGCTTGGTGATGCTGTACGCCAGTTTAGGTCAGCCGGCCGAAGCGGATCGAGCACTCGAGCGATTGGAACAATTGGAAAGCGGACAGTTTCGCACGCATGCCATTCGAGCTCAATTGTTTATGGGCCGCCAGCAATGGGACGTGGCCCAGAACGAAATCAATTCACTAAAAACGCTGGCCACCGGCGGCGATGCCAACCAGCAGACGTTGATTTCCACTTTAGAACAACGGCTGGTCATGGAATCGGGCGACACGCAGTCATTGAAGTCGCTGCTAGAAAATCAACTGGTTCAGCAAACGGGAAACCTACAAGCGTTGGCTCAACTGGGCGACCTCCATTTAGCTGCCGGAAATCTAGCCGATCTGGATCAGACGATTCAACAAATCAAGCAAGTGGAAGGCGAACAGGGGACGCTGTGGAAATTCTTTGAAGCTCGCAAGTTACTGCAAGCCATCGACGGCCAATCCAACCAAGATCAACTGCGAACCGTGCGACAGTTGCTGCGTGACATCGAGGTCGCTCGTCCATGGTGGCCCGGCGGAGGCATGTTGCGAGGCCTGATTGCCGAATACCAGAATCTGAACGGCGACGCGATTGATGCCTACGTGGCGCTGCTCCATTCTGGTTTTCATCGACCCGAAGTCTACGAACATTTGGTCCGTTTGCTGTATCAAGAGCAACGTTATTCAGAGGCCGTCTACTTCTTGCGATACTTGAATCGCCACGAAGCAGCACATACCGCGCTGACTGAAATTGGCGTGTCCGCCGCGTCATCCACCGGGCAATGGGACGTGGCTGTGCAACTAGCCAAGCAAGCGATGGACCAAGCGCCCAGCGATATCCTGAAACACATTTGGTATGCGCAGACGCTCAATTCGGCCGGACGCATGCTGGAAGCCGATGCCGCGTACCAAACGGCCCTGGATCAATTCGGCGATGATATTCGCATTTGGGTCGCGTATCTTTCGTACTTGGCACAACAGAATCAGCTGAGCCAAGTGGAAGAGGCTATTGCTCAAGTGGAACAGCATGCGGAGATGGGCGAAGCGGATCGATCGTTCTTGTTGGCGCAGATCTACGAACTGCTGGGCGACGTCACGAACGCTCGCCAACAATACGCGGCGGCCACGAAAGCTGCACCGAACAACCTGACCTTTCAGCTACGTTACGCCATCTTGTTGGCGTCCAGTGATGCGACCGAAGCAGAACGCCTCATTCGCGATGTTCTACAAAAACAGCCTGACAACCGTTTGGCACAGCGCACCTTGGCCATGATGCTGGGCACTCGAACCGATGACGACGCCTGGACCGAATCACAACAGCTGCTAACGGCGTCTTCCGTCACCAGCAGCTCGACCGCTGACCAAAGACTGAAAGCCGTGTTGTTGATTCGGCGCGGAGGTCGCGAGGACTTGGCCAAGGCGCGTCAAATTTTGGCCGAACTGGTAACCCAATCGTTCGCACAAGCGGAAGATCACATCCTGTTCGCTCGATTGCTGGAAACCCAAGGTGACATCGACTTGGCATCCGAACAATACCAATTGGTTTGCAATGATGCTCAGGCCACCGTCCGACACCTGGGCATGTACGTGGCGTTCTTGTTGCGACAAGGCAACGCCAGCGAAGCAACCAACTGGCTCAACCGTTTGGAATCTGCCGCTCCGCCTAGTGTTGGTGTGATTCAGCTCAACGCCAAATGGCTACGGCTGCAAGGACAGGAAGATCGTATCGAAACGTTGGTAGATTCGTTTGCCAAAAGTCAGCTAGATCAAATCAGCAGCGCACGTCAGCGAGAAACCCTGATGCTGGACGTGGCCAAGATCTACGAAGATGTGCCTATGCAGGATCAGGCAGAGCGCTGGTATCAGCAGGCCGCCGCCGAATTTAATTCGTCGCAGGAGGCGTTGCTGTTATTCTGGGCCGGACACCAACAAGAAGCCAAAGCAGTTGATTTCTGTTTGAAAAAGCTGAACCAAGATTTCGACCAAGACTTGGTGGTTTCGTTATCCAAAGTATTGGTATTAGGACGCTTTGAACAACCGGTGGATCCGCGAGCGATCCAAGCGTTGGCCAAAGGACTGCAACAATTTCCACAAAACAGCAGTCTGTGGTTTTACGCTGGCAACTTGCAATTAAAGCAAGGCAAGGTGGCTCAAGCCATCAATCTGT
>JAGQOZ010000145.1 GCA_020426955.1 Planctomycetales bacterium | reverse complement strand
TGAAGCTGGTTGGGGTACGAGGCCCGTCGCGATCGGGCTTTTTTTGTTGCTTGCACAGAATTACCAAATCCCCGTAAACAATAGGCGACGTGCCGAACCCGTGTTGGCTGTCGAATTCCCCAAGCTCTCGTTGCCAAACTTCTTCTCCGTTATGGTCGAATGCCATCAACATCGTTTTATCCGGAGACGCCCATGCCACGTAAACGTGTTCGGCATCCACTGCCGGTGTTGTCGATGCAAAACTACTGAGCGTATGAATATGATACGTGCTGAAAGAAAATTCTTTCTGCCATAGCACCGAACCATCATCCGCATTGACACACAAAACGTATTGCTGGGCCGCAGTTTCATCGGCGCTCATCAGGAAAATTCGCTTGCCCCATATCACCGGCGACGAATGACCTTGACCGGGCAACTTGATTTTCCATAGCAATTCTTGGTCGGTCCACGCAGCCGGTGCGTTTCCTGCAATCACTCCGCTTCCATTCGGACCTCGAAATCGATCCCATTCTTGCGATTCCACGATGTTGGCCGACAAGGCACCAACCAGGAAGGCGAATTGAAGCACAATTCTACTAAGAACGAACCGGCGAAAACCAAGCATAAGATTTCCTATATCTAAAACGTGTTAAATCGAATTTTTCGAATCAACGACGGAATTTACAAGCGGACCGGATGGCGGAGGAGCACCCAAAACTCAAGCATCGGCACGCGATTATAGAATCGCAGTCTACTTAATGCAAAACCGTCCCAGCAAGCTCCGGTAGGAACGGCACAAACATGCGAAACGATCCGTCCGAGGACAATACCTAGCGGTCTAACAGGAAGCGAGCGTGAATGAGCGTCATGATTCCGCTGGAGACCAGTTCTTTGGTTCCTTCCAGGCTGGCCACGACTTGACCGTCTGGGTCCAAAACTTCAACCTGTGTTTCGACCGAATTCATGGCCGTCGGCGAATTGGAAATAATTATGTCGCAACTCTTTTCTTCCAACTTCCTTAATGCTCGAAAACGATGATCTTCCGTTTCCAACGCAAAACCCACGACCCATTGATCTTTGCGTTTGTGCGCACCGAGTGTGGCGATGACGTCTGGCGTTTCAATTAAATGCAAGACCAACGGCCCGCCTGTTTTGCTGATCTTCTGATCGGACACCTTCACCGGCCGATAGTCACACGGTGCCGCCACGCCGATGGCACCGTCACATTGGCTGAATTCGCGCTGAGCGGCGTCCAGCATTTCTTCCGTTGATACGACGTCAATCACTTCGGCCGCATTCGGGTAATTGACTTCCACCGGACCACTGATCACAACCACTTCATGGCCGATCTGAAGCGCCGCCTCCGCGAGTGCTCGGCCCATTCGGCCGCTTGATGCATTCGTCAGGTAGCGAACGGGATCGAGGTACTGCCGAGTGGGGCCGGAAGTGATAAGGATTCTTGCCATCAGGGACAACATCGCCGATGAATAATTCGAAAAAGCCGTTTGAATGACTCATCATATCATAATTCGTCGATCGCCAAATGCCGCTCGTTTGTCACCACCGAAATCCCGTTTAGAATTAGGGATGCGGTTCGGGAACTTTGAGAAGACGCGCAGATAGGCAACTTGGATGTTTAGAAATTTTCTTTGGCAAGTAATGGCGATCTTATGCTTGGTGCCAGCCACGGCTGGTGCTCAATTCACGGGCGACCCTCATGACCATCCGTTGGGCGACGATTTTGTGGAATCGGGATCTCGTTTGCGTTTTCAATTGGGCGATCGTTGGCAACGTACTGCCACGAATGGTTCGGGGTTAGGGCAGGGAGACCCGACAACGCTGACCTGGGGTATCGTTCCGGACGGGACGCAGATTGTTGCTTTCGTTTCCAATGAAGTGGATGGTCGGAGCGACTTAAATTCGTACTTGGACGAAAAGTTTGGTGACCGTTCGGCGTGGTTGCCATTGTTTGAAGGCGTCTTTGATCGCTGGAGCGAATTGTCCGGACTTTCCTACGTCTATGAAGCTCGTGATGATGGTCGGCCCATCCAAGAAGCCAATTCGCATCCTGGTGTGTTGGGTGTGCGAGCGGACATTCGGATTGCAGGACATGTCGTTGGGGACGGACCATTGCTGGCGTATAGTCATTTTCCCGATCGAGGCGACATTGTCTTCGATACGGGAGACGGGTTTGACGTCGATCCTGGGGCGCTCTTGTTTCGAAATTTGGTTGCCCACGAACACGGACACGGCTTGGGTTTGTATCACACCATTTCCGATGATAGTCGAGCGTTAATGCAGCCGTTTGTATCTCCCGCGTTTGACGGTCCTCAGTTTGATGACATTCTGGGCGTGCAACGCAACTACGGTGACGCGTTGGAGAAGAAAGGCGGTAATGATTCGTTGGCCAAGGCGCACTTCTTGGGGGCGTTGTCAGCGCAACAGAAATTATCGATTGGTACCGACGCGTTTTTGACTCGCGTCTTTCCCGAACAGACCGATTTCGTCAGCATCGACGACGACAGTGACATTGACGTCTATGCGTTTGAAGTCACTTCGCCTCAGAATGTTTCGCTATGGCTGAGACCCATGGGACCGACCTATCTGGAGGGACCTCAGCAGGGCACGCAAACCGTGTTGAACACTTCGGCACTAAACGACTTGGCGTTAGAATTGTTGGATTCCAGCGGTTCGGTCATTGGGTTGTCAACTTCAGGGGAAATAGGCGAAGAAGAACGTATTGAAGATGTTCTGTTGATGCCAGGGCATCGCTATTTTGCAAGAATTACCGGTGCAGACAACGCTGCCCAGATGTATCGGCTGGACGTGGGCGACCTGACCGTTGCGGAGCTCGGTGATTTTGATGCGAACGGTTTTCTAGACGTTACGGACATTGAAGCCTTATCCGATGCTGTGCGGAGCGAATCGAACGATTTGCGGTTTGACGTAAACGGAGACCAGCTGGTGAACGCGGATGACCGATTTGTGTGGGTGAACGACCTGAAGAAAACTTATTTTGGCGATTCCAATTTGGACGGTGAATTCAATTCGTCCGATTTGGTGATTGGATTTTCTGCGGGCGAATTTGAAGACGACATTCCGTTGAATTCCACCTGGGCTACGGGCGACTGGAATGGTGATTTGGAGTTCGGTACGGGTGATTTGGTGCTGGCGTTTCAGGCTGATGGTTTTGAAAAAGGTCGTCGACCGGATGCTAGCGTGCAGTCCGTTCCGGAGCCCAAGGTTCCCTTCGCGTGGATGGTATTGTTGGCCAGTTGGCGAATTCGACGGCAAATGGTTCGAACCGTCAGAAAGTCCTAGTTCAACTGCAACGGACGTTCGGCAACCACCACGGGCAGCGACAGCACCTGACCTTCTCGCCAGACTTCCATTGTCACTTGCGAACCAATCGGCGTTTGGGCCACCATATGTCCAAGCACCACAGGCGAAGCGACTTCTGCGCCGTCCCATGACAACACAACGTCACCAACCTGCAAACCGGCTTGTTCGGCCGGAGTGGGACTGCGGCGATTCATACGCACCTCCAAAACCAGCACGCCGGAAACTTCGGGCAACCCAAGACGGTCGGCAACCGGAACTGTGATCTGAGACATGCGAATGCCCAGATAGCCACTGGGTTTGATTCGGCCATTCATCATGTCATCAAACGCGTTTCTGGCTAAATTGCCCGGGATGGCAAAACTGATCCCTTTGTAGGGTTCGCCGATAATGCCTGTATTGATTCCAACCACTTTACCATCCACATTCACCAACGGTCCGCCGCTATTGCCAGGATTCAAAGCGACATCCGTTTGAATGAAATCCTGGATCGCTCGACCACCAAACTGGGTCCGGCTTTTGGAACTGACAATGCCTGAAGTAATGGTTCTGGTCAGCCCAAAGGGGCTGCCGATGGCCCAGACCAATGCGCCTTCGTTTAGCACGTCAGAATCGGCCCATTCGGCCGCTATCAGATTGCGCTGGCTCACTTGCAAAACGGCCAAGTCATTGGCAGGGTCAACGGCAATGACTTTCGCCGGAATGGGTCGATCATCGGACAGTAGAACATCCACTTCTTCAACGCCTTCGATCACATGATAGTTGGTCATGACTTTACCATCGGCGGACATGATCACGCCCGAGCCCATGCCATTGACCTCTGGATGATTCGGCAAGCCCATTTGTCGATGCATTTCCCCCATGTCCGAAATACGTGATGTCTTGATGTGCACGACACTCGGAGCAATCCGTTGCATGATCAGTTCGTACGAATCCGAAAGCGTTCGCAACGAAGTCTGCTCTAATTGTTGACCGGCGAGTTCATATTCTGCACGCTGACGTCCTCGAGTTTTTGCGTATTGGACCTCTTCTACTACAAAGGGAACCAGGTAACGCAGCGCCAACAAGAAACCGCCAGCCACACACAACGAAATCAAGAAACGCATGCTGGCGGTATAGCTGGGGCCGTAAATGATTCGTTCATCATTTTCTGATTGACTGGCCAGCAAGACGGGCTTTTTCCAAGCGGGAATGGCCGATTCGTCAGCCGCCTGGTTTGATTCGCCAGAAATCTCCACGTCTGTCAAATCATGGGCCTCGTAGCTTGGCCGGTTCTCGCCGTGTTCTGGACCCTGCGGATCATTTTCTTCGGTCATGGAATCACTTTCAGCCCAAATTGCATACGAAGGCACCTCTTTCGATCCTAACATTTTTCTCGCTCACTTCTCACAGGCAACCGCGAAAAAGCAGAGGCGAATTCTGATTTGCATGCCCTCAAAACATTGTGTGGGTTTGCCGACTGCGTCAATTTTGCGAACGAAGAAGAATATCTAGTTTCCAGTCGTGGGGGTGGTGTTTGAATTTACTTGAAAGGGAATGCGGAAACTGAGATAATCCGGCACAGCCTACCGAACGATCCTACCATCCGAATTTGACGATCCCGCCATAATAATCTGCTCTTGGGGAAAGGAACCTCATGACTTGGTCCTTCAATCGATTTATTGTCTTTGCTTTGACGGTATTCTGTGGCAGCGGCTCTTTGCACGCTGACGTCGCCGTCACCACCGATGCGCCAGTGGCCACAATTTCTGCGGACGAGATCCAAGGCATTGCCATTTCTTCTGGTCGACCAGCTGGACAGGTGGTGCAGATTTCAGGTCGAGACGGTTATCAGCAATTAGTCGTAACAGCTCGTTTTGCCGACGGTGCTGAGCAAGACGTAAGCCGCAAGGTGGCGTATTCCACTGTGCCGGATGGAATTGTCAACGTCGATTCGCTGGGTTATGTGACGCCTATTCAAGAAGGTGAAGTTCAGGTTTTGGCCAAGTTGGCGTCGGGTGAAGAGGATTCCGTTCGCCTACAGGTCACGCACATTGCTCAAGACGTGCCGTTAAATTTTACCAACGATGTTGTTCCGCTGTTCACCAAGCATGGCTGCAACGGAGGTGGCTGTCACGGCAAGGCCAGCGGACAAAATGGATTTAAACTTTCGCTATTGGGATTCGAACCATCCGAAGACTACGAATTTTTGATCAAGGAAGGTCGAGGCCGTCGATTGTTTCCTGCGGCACCCGATCGAAGTTTGTTATTGCAAAAAGCCGTCGCGTCAGTACCTCATGGTGGTGGACAACGAATGGAGTTGGATACGGCGCCGTATCGAGTGCTGCATCGCTGGATTAGTCAAGGCATGCCATATGGTAGTGACAATGATCCCGTGGCCGTTTCGATAGACGTCTTCCCTAAGACTCGCACCATGACTGCGGGCGACAGCCAGCAGCTGCAAGTGATCGCTTCGTATTCCGATGGTTCGCACCGCGATGTCACTCGGATGACCACGCTCACCTCCAACGACACGGAAATGGCAGAGGTTTCGCCGGAAGGTTTGGTTACCACCAATCAGCAGACCGGAACGGTGGCGGTGATGGCGATTTTTCAAGGACATGTGGATGTGTTCCGAGCCACCTTGCCGCTGGGAGCCGAAATTGAAACGCTGCCGCCTTCCCGAGGTTATATTGACGATTTGGTGTTTGCCAAATTGAAAGATTTGGGCCTGCCACCATCGGCCATGTGTGGTGATAGTGCGTTCCTGCGGCGAGCGACAATTGCAATTGCCGGACGCATTCCCACGCTGGAGGAAAGCCAAGCTTTCCTAGCCGATACGTCGGCAGACAAACGACAGCAATGGATTGAAGCCATGCTGGCCAGTCCGGAATACGCAGATAATTTTGCCACCAAATGGTCGGCGATTTTGCGAAACAAACGAGAAAACGAGAATGACCGACCGGCAACATATTCGTTTTATCGCTGGATTCGAGACTCCCTATATGACAACGTTCCGTACGACGAATTTGTACGAGACATCATCACCGCGTCAGGAGACGTTTCGCTACACCCACCTGTTGCTTGGTATCGGCACGTTCGCGATCAATCGGCGCTGGTCGAAGATACCGCTCAGCTGTTCTTAGGGCTACGCATCCAGTGCGCCAAATGTCACCACCATCCTTTCGAAAAGTGGAGTCAGAAAGATTATCACAGTTTTTCTGCGTTCTTTTCTCAGGTGAGTCGCAAGGCGGGTGAAACACCCAAACAAGAAAGTATTGTCCATAAGCAAGGCCAAGCAGCGGCGACCAATCCGAAGACGGGCGAACGTTTGTTGCCCACCGGCCTAGACAGTGACCCCATGGATATCGCCCCCTTCGATGACCCGCGTCACGCCTTGGCCGATTGGATGACCGAACCAGAAAATCCTTTCTTCGCCAAAGCACTGGTGAATCGGTATTGGAAACACTTTTTTGGGCGAGGCCTGGTCGATCCGGAAGATGATATGCGAGTGACCAATCCGGCTTCCAATCCAGCGTTATTGGAAGCGTTGGCGCAAGATTTTGTAGACCATGATTTTGATCTGAAGCATTTGGTACGAACCATTTGCAATTCCAGCACGTTCCAGTTGTCAGCCGAACCAAACGAATACAACCAACGAGACAAACAGAATTTTTCTCGGTTTTATCCCAAGCGTTTGGAAGCGGAAATTCTGCTGGACGCCATTGATCAAGTGACCGGCGTGCCTACCAACTTTGACGGAGTGCCCACGGGTACTAAAGCCATTGAATTGCCGGACAACGGTTTCAATAGCTATTTCCTCACGGTGTTTGGTCGCCCCGATTCCAGTAGCGCATGTGAATGTGAACGTTCGGGTGAGGCGAGTTTGGCTCAAAGCCTGCATCTGTTGAATTCGAAAGATGTGTTGGGCAAAGTGGCGTCCGATCAGGGACGAGCGGCATCGGCTTCTTCGGACCAAAATGCCGTGGAAGATCGGATTCGCGAATTATACTTAGTGGCGTTTTCGCGATTACCAGATGATCAAGAAATGAAAATTGCGGTGGAGCATATCCGCTCGCAAAGTAACCTTCGTGAAGGTTTTGAAGACGTGGTTTGGGCACTGCTGAACACCAAAGAGTTCCTGTTCAACCACTAATCAAGACTCCCACCCATTGCCTTTTTTGCTAAGGAACGAAACCTTCGCCTATCCAGGTGAAGGGTAGTTCGTTTTGCATTCCTTTTATGCAGTTTGCTCAGCGCAGACTGACCGAAACAGGCGGCGTTTCCATGTTTTCTGCCTTACGAATTGGATTCCCAAATCCGCTGTGCCTATTGCTGGCAAACGTGATGGTTTTGATCATCGCATCGCCAGCGTCGTGCCAATTGCCAAATCCGGTTTTGCACCGCACGGTGCCCATTGCGGGACAAGCGGGCACGGCGTTTCCACTGTCGGTACAAGGTGTTGATCTGGATGAAGCAGACCAGCTTTGGTTTTCTCATCCTGGCATTCAAGCGGAAGTCGTGGCACAGGCGGCAGCGGAATTTGAAACGGCAAGTCGCAAATCGTTTGGTCAATTTCAGGTGCGCATTGCGGACAATGTGACTGCCGGTGTTTATGAAGTTCGAACCAAAACACGATGGGGCCTTTCGACACCTCGGCCATTCTTGGTTTCCTCAGAATCGGTCATTTTCCAACCGAATTCGCACCGTCCGGATCAGGCTCTGGCCATTGGCATCAATGATTGTGTGTTGGGGCAGTGTGAAAATAACCAAGTCGATTACTATTCGTTCGCAGCGAAAAAGGGCCAGGCATTGGTTGTGGAATGCCTCGCCGCGACGCTCGGTTCGTCCGCCAAGCCGATCATTACTATCACATCACCAGACGGCCGACAGCTGGTTCGTTCTCGATCTGCCAGTGACAACGCTCTGTCCTTTACGGTTCCGGCTGATGGAACTTACTTCATTGAAGTGAACGATTATGTCTTTGCAGGCGGTCCAGGCCATTATTACCGATTGAAGATTCACGATGGCCCTTACATTGATACGATTCTGCCGCCAGCAGCTCCACCAGGAAAGATCACCAAGTTCACCGTGTGGGGACGTCATTGGGACAATGGCCAAACGGATTTGTCGATGTTGTTGGCGGACGAACCGCTGCAGCAGAAAACGTTTCAGCTGTTTGTGGCTGGCGAGCATTCGTACGAATCGACGTCGCCCGTGGTCGGACCGGCGGCGTTAACATCAACAATGTTGGAAGTGCCGTTCGCTGGCGGTCAAAACAATGCAGTTCGAATTTTTCACTCCGAATTGCCTCTGCAAGCCGAATCACCTGACGCAAGTCGTACGAATGCGCAAACGGTATCCGTTCCGGTAGAAGTTTACGGACAGTTTTATCCTCGTCGCGATTCCGATTGGTTTCAATTTCCAGCGTCCAAAGGTACTGCCTACAGTTTAGATGTGATTTGTCAGCAGTTGGGCGTTCCCGCGGATGTCGCGGTGCTGGTGGAAAAGGTAGATTCGCAAGGGAACGCTCAGCAGGTGGCGACGGCCGATGATCGTCAATTCGATCGAGCTCGTTTTAACGGGCCGATGCCGGCGAGTTTGGATTATTCGAACGGCGATGTCAGCTTGCAGTTTACGGCCGACGCGGATGCGGTTTATCGAATTGGAGTTCGCGATCTCTACAGCGGAGCTCGGGATGATCCAAGATTAGTTTACCGGCTGCAGCTACAACTTCGGCAGCCTTCGTTTGATTTGCTCGCTTGGTCCCAGCGGATTCTGAACAACAACAATCAAGTTGCGGCGTCACCCAGTAGTTTGGTGTTGCGCCGCGGTGGCACGACCATGCTGCAAATCGACGTTATTCGCCACCATGGATTTCAGCAGCCGCTGCGGTTGGAGGTCACTGGATTACCGTCGGGTGTTCGCGCCAATCCGGTTTGGATCGATGGAAAACAGCAGCGAGCGATCGTGGTGTTGCAGGCCGCCGCCGACGTTGCGGCATGGAACGGTTCAATTGAGGTCACCGGAACCACGTTGGACGGCAAGCAGACGAAGGTGGCAAAAGCGGTTACGCTGACCAGCGACGTCGGGAACGTTCAAGCTGAACGGCCAGCGGCTAGGCAGATGAACGACGTGATGCTGTCGGTGGTTGCCGAAGAAACGGCGATTATGGATTTTCAGGTTGCCGACAACGTGTACCAGACAGCACGTGGTGGGCGGATCGAGATTCCGGTGCAGCGAATTCGCAACGGGGAAGTCAAAGGAGATTTGACCATGGTGCCAGCCGCTTCGCCGGCAGATATCAAATTGGAAAACGTGGTCTTTAAGCCCGATGCCGATCAAGCGACGCACGTCGTACTGGTGGAAAGCGCCAACGCTCCGCTGGGCGACCATTCTTATTGCTTGGCCGGACAAGTGGCTGTTCGCTACGAACGGAATCCGCAGGCTATTGCCTCTGCCCAGCAGCAATACGATGACTTCGTACAGCAGATGGCCACTTGGGAGCAAGAGAAAAGCATGGCCGAACAACAACTGGAAATGCTACGCCAGCAGCGTTCGCAACAAGCCAGCCAAGGCTTAGCAGTGGCCGATGTAGATCAACTGATTGGGGAAGCCCAGAAACGGTTGGACGATTTAGCGGCCAAACGCGAGCGTGCCGAGATGTTTCGCCAGACGCTGGAAAATCGCCTGAATGAAGTCAAGAAGCAGAACGAACCCAAGGACGTGCAAGCGGTGTTCGCCACACCCAATATTCACATCCGCGTACACGAATCGCCGGTAACGATCGCACTGGCGCCGCCGGAATTGCGAATGACAGCGGGCCAACAAGCTGAACTTTCCGTCACCATTGAACGAAAGTTTGGTTTTGCCGGTGACGTCACCTTGTCAGTGGCGGCCGATGCTAATTCGCTTGTCAGTGGTTCGCCCGTCACGGTGACGGCCGACCAAGCGAACGGAACGCTTCTGTTGCAAGCCAAGCCTGACGCTCAGGGGCGACAGACCGTCCAAGTTATTGCAAAACAGAAGTTCGGCAACGTTGAAAGCCAAACGGTGCAATCGATCGAAATTGTTTTCGAACCATAAAATAGCCAAGAAGATCTGCATATGAACCATTCGTTTTTTCATTCGAAGTCAATGTTGGCCGTGACCATTGCCGTCTTGCTGCAGGCTGCCAACGCACCGTCCGCTGAAGCTCAGTTGGAAATTGCACAATTGAACCATCCGGCCAAGGTAAGTTTTCAGAGTGAAATTTTGCCGGTGCTGCGAAAGAATTGCCTGGCTTGCCATAATGAAACGGACGCGGAAAGCAGTCTAGTGTTGGAAACGCCTGCGAGGATGCTGGAAGGCGGATTCGAAGGACCGGCGGTTGTACCGGGCAAACCGGAAGAAAGCTACCTGTTTCAATTGGCGGCTCACACTACCGAGCCCATAATGCCTCCGGAAGATAACAGTGCCGGTGCGATTAATCTTTCGCCCCAGGAACTGGCGTTGTTGAAACAGTGGATTACGGAAGGCGCAACGGACGATTCCGGCGAAAGTGCGAATCAAGTCGCTTGGCAGTCCTTGCCGCCCGGCGTGAATCCGGTGTTTGCCGTGGCCATGTCGGGTGACGGGCAAATAGTGGCTGCGGGTCGAGCGAACCAGATTTCGGTTTATGATGTAAATTCCAAGCGAGAGCTCCAGCGACTGACCGACCCAGCTTTGCTGGAATCGGGCGTGTATGACAAGCCCGGCGTGGCTCATCTGGATATGGTGCAAGCTTTAGCATTTAGCCGTGACGGAGAATGGATTGCGTCGGGCGGATATCGCACGCTGAAGCTGTGGCGTCGCCAAGCAGACATGGAACCGGCCGAAACAAAACCCAACAATGCTGCCGATCCAAGTCTACTGATGCCAGGTATCGGTGCGGATGATTTGACGGCCAAGATTTCCGAAACGATTGCAGTGTCGGTACAGGCGAATCAGATGCAAGTTTGGAGCCGTACCGACGGATCTTCTGACTGGAAGTCGGATCATTCGATCGAATTGGCATCACCCGCCAAGCAAATTCTGCCGCTCGGTGATTCCTCGTTCGCCACGTTGGGGCAAAACAACCAATTTCAAGTCTGGAACGCACAAGGAAACGCGAC
>JAGQOZ010000144.1 GCA_020426955.1 Planctomycetales bacterium | reverse complement strand
CGGCCCACCCCGTTCGCTTGATCAGCTATTTGGAACCCAGTGATGCCTCATCGGACGAATGGGCGCCAGCGTTACCACAGGCGGGTATGACGGAGGTGGGAACCGTCCAGTCAATGGTGTGGAGCGGAGATGCGGCTGTGGAATACACTGACCAAGTTGGCAAACCGGTGGTGTTTACGCGTTACACGTCGACTATGAAAGATCGCTTGATTGACGTACTTCAGGCGACCTATGAAGACTCGTTCGACTTTCCCGTGTTGAACGGACAGCGAGAGACGACCGATGTTTTGGATAGTTACCTGGATGACAGTGAAACGGCTGGTGATTATTGGTTTGTGGTTTGCCGTGAAGAAGTGACGAATATGGGATCTTACAACGATGTTGGTTGTTTGTTGCTGTCGGTTCCGGCGGCTCGTTCTGGCATGTCAAACATAGAGTTACTTTACTTTGGCGTCATTTCGGAAGAACGCGGAAAAGGTTTGGGGGGTGCAATACTTCGCCAAGCCCAGCAGATCGCCAATACATTGGGACTTGGGCTAATCGCCCAAGTTGATGCAAGCAATCAATTTGCTGTCGACGTTTACAAGCGACTTGGTTTTAACGAGTATGACGCGCGAAGATTATTCATCAAATGGTGCGACTGATCTTCAATTCGTTTCCAATTACAATCCGCATTTGAAATCCGACGTCGGCCGGCGCAAAGTCCCTTTGACGCTAGGGTTACAGCGACGACCGATTCAAACTATTGAACGTTTTTCCACGACAACTTCTGGGCATAGGCAAAAAGGATGATAGGTTTGCTTACGACAAAACCGCAGAAAACCTCGGCGATTTACCAACGTTTCCAATTCTGCATCGGTCGAACTGACAACCAGTTTGACAGCTTGAGTCACCGCGTTAAAATCTCATCCGGACGTAACGAAGTTAATCATCCGTGGCGCTAAATCGTCACGCTCTTTCAATAGGCAAGTGGCCGATCTCGGGCCTTTTGAATTCGACTGCGGTCAAGTTTACGGTCGCGGTACGCGCAGAGGAATGCAGGAAGTGAAACACAGCGATACGGAAATCGTGTCGACTCTCCGAGCGATGCTCGTGGAACGCCTGGGACAAGATCGCTTTGATCTTTGGCTCAGTTCGTGCCAGTTCACCTGCCATTCTCAAACGTTAACGTTGATCACCAAGAACGCCTTTTCGGCCGAATTCGTTCGCAAGCATTTTTCGCCATTCATCCAAGAAACCATCGTTGAAGTTTTAGGTCCGCAAGCAACGTGGGCGATTCAAGTTGGTTCGAACGAAGGAAATCCATCCGCCCAACAGACCGACTCGGCAAGACAAGCCACGGCCAATGCGGAGACGTCATCCTCGGAATCAGCACAAAAGCTTGACGACGCGAATCAGAAAACCACGCCGCAACAACGCACGCTGTTTCCTTCGGAAGACGCAAATCCAAAATCCGCAAAGACAGGACGCCGGTTCGCTCGTTTGGACGCCGTCGTAGTGGGGGATTGTAATCGAGTAGCCGTGACTTCCGCGCAAGAGATTGTCAAGAATCTGGGCTCGGTTTCTCCTTTCATGGTCTACGGACCAACGGGTGTGGGTAAGACACACTTGCTAGAAGGGATCTGGGGAGCGGTCCGGCAGCAGTCGCGACGGCGCCGAGTGATCTATCTTTCCGCCGAACAATTCACGACCTATTTTCTGCAAGCGTTAAAGGGGAGCGGGCTTCCCAGCTTTCGGCAAAAGTATCGAGCGTTAGATTTGTTTGTCTTGGATGATCTGCAATTCCTATCTGGCAAACACGCTACGGTGGTGGAGTTAATTCATACGGTGGATTCCATTTTGCGAGACGGCGGGCAGGTGGTTTTGTCGGCCGATCGAGCACCAATGGAGATGGCGTTTCTGGGCGATGAAATTGTCACTCGGCTTTCCGGCGGACTCGCATGTCAGATGAAAGAGCTAGACTTGGCCACCATGGAAACGCTAGTTCAACGCATGTCCCAGCGGCGTTCGTTGACGCTTTCGGAATCGGTGATTCGCCTGATTGCGGAAACCTTGCCAGGGGACGCTCGGCAAGTGGCCGGAGCCATCAATCGGATCTGGGCACATTGCCAAGCGTTTGGTTCGACACCCACGGAAACAGTGGTCCAAGATATTTTGGGCGAACTGACTCCTCGGCGCGCAACGGGTTTGCGGCTGATGGATATTGAACGAGCGATCTGTTCTGAGTTTGCGATGGATGCGGAACTGTTGCGTTCGAATCGCCGCACTCGAGACGTCAGTCATCCTCGCATGTTGGCCATGTGGCTGGCACGTCGACATACTCGAGCGGGTCTGGCGGAGATCAGCGAATTCTTTGGTCGTCGCAGTCACAGCACGGTCCTTTCGGCACAAAACAAGGTGGACGAATGGGTTCAATCTGGCAACACGCTGCAGATGGCAACGCAAACGCTTAGCATTCGTGAAATCTTGCAGCGACTGGAAGCTAAACTGAAACAAGGCTAAATCCGCAAGCGACATGCCAGTTAACACGAGCAGGCGTTGAGTCTGCACGGGTGGGTTTGGTACATTCGTTGGATGCAATTCGGCATTCATCTAGCCCTTTCTTGGTCGCGGAGCCAATCATGTTAAGCCTGCAATCCGAAACGTCAGCTCGTTGGCTTTCGCAAATTGACGATCACTTGGAAGAGCTGTTGATTGATCACGCGCATTGTGAAAAGAAAGCCGCCGGCACGGCCATGAACTTGATCTTCGCCTACGTCGAGAACGAAGACTTGTGCCGTGAAATGGTGGAAATCGTCAACGAAGAACTGGAGCACTTCGAGCTGGTTTTGGATCTGCTCAAGCGTCGAGGAATCCGGTTTCGACGTCTGACGCCCAGCAGTTATGGGCGCAAATTGAACGATTTGGTTCGCAAGAACGAACCGCAACGCGCTGTCGACCGACTGTTGGTAGCCGGTTTGATTGAAGCCAGAAGTTGCGAACGTTTCGACTTGCTAAGCCAACACGTCAAAGATTCCGAGTTGTCCGAATTCTACGGCAGTTTGTTCGAATCAGAAGCTCGGCATCATTCCACCTACGTCCGCTTAGCCAAGTATTTTGCGGACGAAGCAACGGTACATCAACGCTTGGAAGAACTCGCCGCCGCTGAAGCCGCCATTCTGGCCGAAGGCGATGCGGTGGTTCGCATGCATAGTTAAACGCATACTTTTATTGCTAGAGCGCAAGGCTAGGGTGCGCAGCTATGTCGCAAAACGAGCAAAAACGCCGAGCCGCCGAGAACGCAGAGTGAAGGCTTGAGTACTTCGGTTATGTACGGAATTGGCGAGACATTTGTGTCAAAACGCAGGAGCAGATTAGCATCATTGTTTTGAAATCTGGTTCGGAAACCACCAATCAAGCGAAGAGATCTTTGGGCGGCTAGCCGCGGCATTCGGATATATTGGCCGAATGGTTCAGATTGTCCGATCGTTTGGCCGGTCGCCAGTCGACCAGTTGAAGTTGCACCGACCGCATACCTCGGAATTCGTTCAACACCGGTTGGAAGGCGATGTCCAATTTTCCCGTGGCAGCCCCTAACGCGCCGATCCATTCCGGTTTATTAAACGCGACCGCTCGAAGTTGCACGCCGTGCTGTCCAAACGTCACACTAACGTGCCGTTCACCGGCGCCGAGTGACTTGGCGGGAACGGTGATTTCTACGTCGTGGCAACACAAGATCGGCCGCCGATTTCCTTCGCCAAACGGAGCCAACATTTCCAATTGCTGGACAGTGCGAAAGGTCAGTTGTGAAAGAGCGGCTTCGGCATCGATCAAGACTTCGGCAATTCGCTGATCTGGTTTAAACCGTTCGGCCACGTGGTCGCAGAAATGATTTCGAAAGGTTTCCACATGCGCCGCGTCGATGCGTAGGCCTGCCGCAGCGGCGTGACCACCATGGGTCACAAGATGTTCCGTACAGGCGGCCAGGGCTTCGTGCAGATTGACGCCTTGGACGCTGCGAGCCGACCCGACGCCCGGTTTTTGATCGAATTCATCAAGCGAAATGACGACGACTGGCCGATAAAACCGTTCGGCAAGGCGTCCTGCGACAATTCCGATCACGCCCTGATGCCAGCCTCGTCCCGCCAACACCAACGCCGGTTCGCTTTCCGGATCGAAGTTTTCTTTGACTTGTTTGCTGGCGGCCAGATAGATGCTTCGCTCCAAGCTGGTGCGGCTATTGTTCAATTCGTTGATGTACTCTGCTAACGCTTTCGCTCGTTCCTCTGAATCGGTTGTCAGCAGTTCCACGCCCAGCTGCGCTTGGCCTAACCGTCCTGCAGCGTTGAGACGAGGCCCCAAAACGAATCCGATATCTTCGCTGGAAAGCTGTGTCTTTCGATCCAGCTTGGTCAACTTCATTAGTTCGGTCAAACCCGCGCATGGATAGGCCTGTAAGCTCAACAAGCCGTGTCGCACGATCACACGGTTTTCGTCGTGCAACGGAACCACGTCTGCTACGGTGCCCATGGCGGCTAGGCCGAGCGCCAGCATCAGGAAGTTGCGAAGCCGAGGTGACACTTTCTTGGCATCACTGGATCGTTGGCACAGTGCCCACGCCAATTTGAAGGCAACTCCCGCTCCGCAAAGTCCTGCGAACGGATAGTCGTGGCCGGGCAGTCGAGGGTGAACAATGTACGGCGTGTCTGGCAGCGAATCGGCCAATTCGTGATGATCCGTAATGACCAGACTCACGCCCACTTCTTTGGCGACGTCGGCTTCGCGCAGGCTGGCGATGCCGCAGTCGACTGAGATGATGAGCTTGGTTCCGTCTTTGGCCAGTTTTCGTACCGCGTCTGAATTGAGGCCGTAGCCTTCGTCCATTCGATTCGGCACGTAGTAGCCGACGTTGGCGTTCAAGATTTGGAGGCAGCGAAACAAAATGGCGGTAGCGGTCATCCCGTCCGCATCGTAATCGCCATAGATGATGATGCGGTCGTTGCGCTGAATGGCGGCAAAAATGTGATCGGCCGCGGAAGTCAGCCCCGGCAGATCCTCGGGGTCACGCAAACTGGCCAGCTTGGCGTCCAAGAATGCTTTGACTTCGTTCGGACACGTGACGCCTCGAGAAGTCAGTAGCTGAGCGACCACGGGTGGAATCCCAGCTTGTTTTTCCAAAATCGAAACCAAGGCCGAGTCTTGCGGGAGAATGCGCCACTTTTTTTCGCTCATCATCCTGACAACTTTGCTGCGGCCTGCCCTGCTTGTGCGAAGTATTCAAAAGCAGGGATTCGATCCATCAATACGGATGTCGCATGGAGAAAGAGAACTCCAGCGGCAACTACTTTTTCTTTTCGACGTGCACGGTGTGCTTGCGCAATCGAGGAGAATACTTCTTCAGCTTCAACTTTTCTCCGCCTGGCTTGCGACGCAAAACGTAGTTGTAATCGCCGGTTTCTTCACAAACCAGGAATACGGTTTCGGCCTTTTTCTTGCTTTTTGCCACGTTAAAAACTCCCTATTTTTACTGTTTGTCATCCGCAAGTCAGCGGTTGGTGTTCAAAGAACGAGACTGCATGAAAATGTAATCGGAAATTGTAGCGAGAAACTGGTCATCTCAAAATAGATGCATAGCAAATCGGGCCGGAAAAAAGCGCCATTCCCGAAAGATCGCTCGAAAAACTCGTCCCAACCATGGTCAATCTGGGCCTTGCGAGGCCAAAGTCATTGGCAGAAACGGAAAATCGTCTCTAGAATGGAAGCGAACGGTTTGTATCTTACTTTTGGTGATTGTGATTCACGATAACCGAGCCAATTCAGGAGTTGGCCCCCCAAATGAGTAAATCATCTTCGTCGGTTGTCGAATCATCGGAAGCATTGGACCACAATGCGGAGGCAAATCATTCGGATGCAGGATCCACTTCTGGAGTAGGCCGATCTGACCTGTTTGCGAATTCGTTTCTATGGTTTTCAGCTCTGCCCAGTTGGCTGACCAGTACGATCGTTCACGTCATTGTCCTGTTGCTACTGGCGTTGTTTACCATCGAAAATCCATTTAAGGACAAGAAGACGGAACTTACGATTGGCAATGCCGAAGATGTGGCGTTAGAAGATCCTTCGGTCTTTGAGCTGCAGGAAGAATTGGTGCTGGAGGACATCACAGACGGCGAAGATTTTGAAATCACTCAGCCTGGAATCATTTGCGGACGAAGTTGTCGCATCGCAAGCCAGCGAAATGGATGCGGTGGCCATGACGACTGACTTCGCGGAAATTGGGTTCGAATCCATGCTGCAAGGCCAGCAGTCTTCTCAGGATAGTGGTAGCGTCACGGGTGAGGGATTGGACGGTCGTTCGCAAGCAATGCGAGCCCAGTTATTGAAAAAAGCGGGTGGCACGGCAGGAAGCGAACGAGCGGTCGAAATGGCGTTGGATTGGTTTCAACGGCATCAGAATCCCGACGGTAGTTGGTGCTTTACGCATCTGTACGGCAACTGCCCGTGTCCGAATCATGGCAACGTGAACAAAAGCAATAATGGTGCAACGGCCATGGCGTTGCTGCCGTTCTTGGGTGCCGGCCACACACATATGGAAGGCAAGTACAAGCAAGAAGTTTACCGAGGCCTCTACTATTTGCTGGCGCATCAAAAGGCGAATGGTTCGTTCCACGAACCGGGTGGCAACATGTATTCACATGGGTTGTGCGCCATCGCGCTTTCCGAAGCATACGCCATGACACAAGACGCTGATTTGATGCGCCCGGCGCAAGCCGCATTGGATTTCATTGCCTACGCTCAAGATCCCGTCGGTGGCGGTTGGCGATACGAAGTAAAACAACCGGGCGATACGTCCGTGGTCGGTTGGCAGTTGATGGCCTTGAAAAGCGGTCGCATGGCCTACTTGAATGTGCATCCTGTTGTGTTCGCTCGAGCTAACAAGTTTTTGGATAGCGTGCAGACCAACAATGGCTCGGCGTACGGATATTCCGATCCAGGAAATCGCTACGCTACTTCGTCGATCGGTCTGCTGTGTCGCATGTACATGGGTTGGGAGCATGATCACCCAGCACTCGTCGAAGGCGTGCAACGCATCGGCAAAAAAGGCCCCGACAAAGAAGACATGTACTACAACTACTATGCCACTCAAGTGATGCGGCATTATGAAGGAGACGAATGGGCCAAGTGGAACGCCAAGATGCGAGACTACTTGGTAGAGACACAGGAGCAACGAGGCCATATGTCGGGCAGCTGGTTCATGAAGCAAGGCCACCAGACCGACAAGGGTGGCCGACTCTATTGCACCGCCATGGCCACCATGATCTTGGAAGTGTACTATCGGCATTTGCCAATCTATCGCAATGACGCCACCGAAGACGACTTTGAATTGTAGCGGATGTCGTGCGAATGGACTCGGGACGTCGTGGCAATCAGGTTAAGTGTTCGCTCCTGAGTCTTCCAATGCATTTGCGGCGTAAAACGAAACGCCTCGAATACCATTTTCCAGGAGCCCCTGCGGTGCGAATTATTCCCGTGATCGATCTTAAGCAGGGGCAGGTTGTTCACGCGATTGCGGGCAAACGCAGTTCATACCAGCCTGTCCAAAGCGTTTTGTGTGATTCGTCTCGTCCGGCCGATATTGCTGGTGCTTTCGCAAACTTGGGCCTAACGGATTGTTACGTTGCCGATCTGGATGCAATCGAAGGACACGAGGCCAATGTGGATTCGTACCGAGCAATCGGTCAACATCTACGAATCTGGTTGGACGCTGGTGTTCGCACCGTCTGGCAAGCCAAATCGCTATTGGCGGATTCGAATATCGATCGAGTGATCTTGGGTTTGGAGTCCATGTCGCAGAAGGAGACGATTCAGCAAATTCTAACCGACACAGACTCAGCCAAAGTGATCGTCAGTATCGACATGAAGGACGGTCAGCTAATGACGGACATTGCGGAATGGAAAGCTGGCTCGCCAATCCATGTCGGTCAAGAATTGGTCCGATGGGGAGCTCGCGCGCTGATCTTACTGGACTTAGCACGAGTAGGTCTGGCACAGGGCCCTGGTACGGAGGAATTGTGCCGTGCGCTTGCTGAGTTGTCTGAATCGCCGGAAATAATTTGCGGCGGAGGCATTGCCACTGTGGCTGACATCCAAGCCGCCATGGAAAACGGCGCGGACGGAGTGTTGATTGCCACCGCCATTCATACGGGAAAGATTCGCGTGAACGGCGGTGTCCCAAGATGACCGATCATAATGCATTTTGGAACTCACTTCGACAAAACACAAAACCGCTATCGACAAACGGTCGAATTCGGAGTTCCTTGTCTTCGCAATGCAGAAATCTCTTTTTCGACCCGAGCAATCTCGGCCAAAACGCTGTAAAGTTCCACGCCAGAAAGATCGGCATCATCCACAAACGACAATTCGTCTCGTTTCCGACTTAACCTTTGATAACGGCTTTCCAGTTCGACCAATTTCTTGAATTTCGTGTCCATGATCATACTACCTACCTCTTTCAATTACTTTTGCGTGTCTCTGTTCTTATCGAATTCTAGACACCGTGTCGGCGCGAAGGTAACTTACAGAAGGGAATATTCCGGGAATCTTTATCGTGTCTTCACAATAAGGACGCGGGACACCAGACCTTGCTTGCGGTTGTCCAGTCGAATAATTCGTCACCGGACACCTAGTGTCAAATTAGGAAAACTGAAGAACTCGGCGAATTCGAACCGCGGCTGTCCCATGTTTTTCGGCTAAGCGGTTCCGGGGATGTTGTTATCGCAAGGCAAAGGCTACGATTGCGTCCCGGGAATCGGTTGTATCCGACTGGGCGAATAATTTTCTTGAAATGCAAATCACCGTAGAAATATTGTCATTCCTGGCCAAGCTTCTGAGCGGAGCCAGCGCGCGCTGGGTCGATTGCAACCCGGACACGTGTCAACGAGTCTACTTTGCCAACCACACCAGTCACTTAGATGCATTGGTGATTTGGTCATCGCTACCTGCGGATGTTCGCCGGTTGACTCGTCCAGTGGCAGCCAAAGACTATTGGGACAAGGGCGCTATCCGTCGGCATGTTGCCAAGTCGTTCAATGCGTTGTTGATAGACCGAAAGGAAATCAAAGTCCACCGCAGCCCTGTCGATTTAATGATCCAGGAAGCCGGGGACACTTCGTCGTTAATCGTCTTTCCGGAAGGTGGCCGCAGCACCACGGGCGAATTGGGCGAATTCAAGAGCGGTTTGTATCACTTGGGCAAGAAGCGGCCGGACTGGGAACTTGTACCGGTTCACATTGATAATTTGAACCGAGTTTTACCGCGAGGTGAATTTCTTCCAGTGCCGCTGCTAAGCTGCATAACCTTTGGCCCGCCTATATGGTTGGAAAAAGGCGAATCGAAGGCCGACTTCCTTTCTCGGGCGCGCGAGGCCATAATTCGACTCAAGGAAATCTAATCATCCTTTGTCCGAATTGTCCTCCGCTTTGCCCAAGATTGCCGTTTGCCGTTCATGTTTTCCACTTCGCCTTTATCCAATCCGCTAATCGCTTGGGTGAATCCCAACTTTTTGAACACACCAACGATTGTGCTAATGGCGGTGGTTTTAGGATTGCTGGCTGTGGTGTATGTCATCGGCGTGTTGATCCAGCGTCAACCGGAATCTTCGCTGAATCCCGCCGTGGTGAAAGCGTTTAATTCTCGCGTTCGCGCGTGGTGGCTGATGTTCTTAATCCTTACGTCGGCCGTGTTGTTAGGAAAAACGATTACGGTGATTTTGTTCGGAGGCGTTTCGTTCTGGGCGTTACGCGAGTTCATCACGCTCACACCCACTCGGCAAGGAGACCACCGAACACTGTTTTGGATCTTCTTCCTATTTACTCCGTTGCAATATTTCTTGGTGGGACGAGGCATCGAATACTACGGACTCTATAGCATTGCGATTCCGGTATATGTTTACCTGTTCATCGCAGCGCGAATTGCCTTGGCTGGCGACTTCAAGCGTTTCCTGGAACGAACCGCCAAGATCCAAGCTGGGATGATGATTTGCGTTTATTCGCTCAGCTACGCTCCGGCCCTGTTGTATTTGACGTTCAAAAATCAAGACGGAAGCCAATGGAACGGGAGTCCCGCAAGTGTCCTGTTCTATTTCATTTTGATTGTCCAAGCAGGTGACGTCTTTCAATACATTTGGAGTAAATGGGTGGGCAAGCGAGTGATTGCGCCCAACATCAACACCAGTCGCACCTGGGAAGGGTTCTTTGGCGGCACGCTCAGTACTACTTTGCTGGGGACCGTACTCTGGGGTGTCACTCCGTTTAACCATTGGCAAGCGGCGTTCATGTCGTTGATATGTTCTGTGATGGGGTTTGCCGGTGGGATGACCATGTCAGCGATCAAACGCGATCGAGGCGTCAAGGACTACGGCACACTAGTCGAGGGGCATGCAGGAATTCTGGATCGAATTGATTCGCTGTGCTTTGCCGCTCCCGTCTTTTTTCATCTTTCGCGCTTCATCTTTTCTATGAATGTCTAGCGAACCGTTCGAATGCTGGACCGCGCCGCAGCTAGAAACTAGGATCTAGTTGAACGGCATTGAGTTGGGTTATCGTGGCCTGACGTGTTTGAGGCGAATTAGCCGATTGGTCGAACAAAATAGCTGTCACCAGAAAGGGCAACGCGGTCTGGAATCTTGGCATGAAAGGAAAATGGATGGCACTTCGTTGGTTGATGGCCGCGGTCGTGATTCTGGTATCGTGGCTTGGCTCTTGCGGTTCGGCCCAAGTTGAGTTTGTCTACGATTTTGCCATCGATGGTCAAGGATTCAGCGTAGTCAACCAAGGTCGTATCGAAGACCCTTGGAGCTATGATGCGGATCTAGGTGCGTGGAGCGTTAACGGAAGTGGTGGTGTTGGTGTGCCCACCAGCAGCGGACTGCGCACTCCGGTCTTTCAAGTCCAATCGGCCGATCCAGTTACACTTTCGTTTGACCATCGCTACAGCATTGAATACAGCGATGATATTCGCTGGGATGGTGCCGCGGTGATGATTAGCGTGAACGGAGATGGTTTTCGGCACATTGGCAACCAACAGTTTACGCAGGGGGGTTACGTCGGCGAGATTGAAGGCAACAACGCCCTGCAAGGCCTTCAGGGCTTCAGCAGTCTTTCCTCTGGCTACTTTGACTTGCGGCACATTACATCGCAAATCGATTTGGGGGTGTTTGAACTTGGTGACGCCATTCAGCTAGAATTCTTGGGGGCCTGGGACGAATTTTCTCGAGGCCAACCGGACGAAACGCTTCCCAATTGGGAAATCGATTCGGTTCGATTCCAAGGCCCGCTCAGTGAAATCACCACCACTCCGCCACCGAAGCTTACGTTTTATCCTATCGCCGACATAAGCGTTTCGACGGCTGACACAGACCTTTGGTCTGTGAACAATTTAATTCAAGGCCCTGGTGAAGGGTTTCAGACGGACCATCCATATGA
>JAGQOZ010000143.1 GCA_020426955.1 Planctomycetales bacterium | reverse complement strand
ACGGCGGTCAATACGAGCGGTACGTTGGGCACCGCCAATTTTACGCAGACCAGTGTCAACTACGATCCGAACGGGCAATTTGAATCGCTTGACGAAGGAGCGACCACTACCGACTCCTTCGAGTACACGATCAGCGATGGGGACGGCGGTTCTGCGACAGGCTCGGTGACGGTCACCATCCACGGTCAAAATGACGCTCCGGTCGCCTACTCCGACAGTTCGTCGACGAATGAAAATGACGCTGTGACAATCGACGTGCTGGCCAACGATTCAGACGTGGACACCGGTGACAATCGATCGAATTTCTCGCTCGATGACGCCACCATTGTATCAACGACTGGGCTGAGCGGGGCACCAACTGACGCTGGAAGCGCGAGCATCGTCAACAACCAGTTGCTGTTTGATCCGGGCAGCGACTATGACGAGTTGGCGGTGGGCGAAACTGCCACAGTGACCATTGACTACACAATGAGCGACGACAGTGGTTCGAGTTCTGCCAGCACGGCGGTCGTGACGATCCACGGAACGAACGACGCCCCAGTCATCACGTCACTCAACTCTAGCCATCCAACGCCCGACGCGAATTCGACTGATGGCCAAGTCACGATCGACGGATCTTTCATGGACTTGGATCTAACGGACGTGCATTCGGTGACGGTCGACTGGGGCGACGGTTCGCCAGTCGAGCCCGTGTCGGTTGACCAGGACGCTGACACGTTCGCAGGTATGCATCCATATGCGACTGGCGGTATCTTCACCATTACTGTAACGGTCGACGACGGCAATGGCGACGTCGACATACAGACTACGTCCGCTGCCACACAAGGCGTCGGCATGGTAGATGGCGTGTTATACATCATTGGCACGGATGGTCGCGACCACGTCAACTTACGGTTCAACGAAAGAAATGATGAACTGAAGGTCGACGTGAAATTGGACCAAGGTAGTGGCCCGAACATCAATGACACGTTCGACATACATGCAGTGGAACAAGTCGTGGCCTATCTGTTTGGTGGCGATGATCACTACAACGGCGACGGTAAAGGTGGAAACGGCGAATCCGATGCGGCTGCTGAGATCCCTCAGTTCGTCTTCGGCGGAGACGGAAATGATCATCTGTTCGGTGGAAATGGTAGCGATGTGTTGAGCGGCGGAGCAGGTGCTGACGATTTGTTCGGCCGCAGCGGTAGCGACATCCTCGTTGGCGGTTTAGGCAGAGACAACGTTAAAGGAGGTGCCGACGACGATCTCTTGATCGGAGGAGCGACAGAATCCGAAAACAATCTCGCACTGATCGAAGCTGCACTAGCCGATTGGTCGAATCAAGACATTGTCGCCACCCTAGACGATTTAGGCACGGTCACGGATGATGGCGACAAAGACGATCTAAAAGGCGAAGCTGGTGTCGATCACCTAGTGGGAGGCACTGGTGACAAGCTGCAGCAATGAGTTATTTCCGTCCCACGAGACGCAGCACAGTTCCAACGCTCCCAGAAGTCGTCCGCGAAACCAGCACCATGCGTCTTTTGCATTCACCCATTTGTCGCAAAAGCATCAATCACCTTGAGGGCTTGCCGAGCCGAATGCGCGACGTTCGCAGGAAGAGCATAGTTGTACCTCTTAAGGCGACCGGACATTCCATTTGTCCCGTTGTTCTGTAATGGACAAGGCCACGAGTCCTGCAGTTCCTCGAGCCCGGTGGAACCGAACCGGACTCGCAGTCCTCGCAGCCTCGTCCAAGTATTTTCTCGTTGCCCAGTCGCCTAAATGGCACGCGGCGAGGCAAAGAACATGCGAGCAAGCTCGTAGATGCGATTGCGCCGTTTATCTCGCCCACCCGACAGTAAATTCGCAGTGATCGCCAATAAAGGCATTTTCTTCGTCACAATCGTTACAGTTTATCGGGTGCGCTATCCGATAAGCCGTAACGAGCTCGGTATTGAGCCGCACGGTGGGATGGCTGTTGACTATGAAATACCGCCATTCCAAATCCAATCCGACGCCACGGACGTTGAACGCAAGGAAGAATGATGAAGGCGAAAATCAGCAACCGCTTCGTAATCACGGTTATGTTGGCCTTGGTGTGGACATCCGGCTTGTTCGCCCAGGAAACTGAAGTTCGACCTCCGTCGGTAGTGCGAGACGTTGCGTTGCAGAAAGACGGTGTCCTGCGAGGCCAATTGGTGGATATGCAAGGTTCGCCGCAAGCAAACGAACCAGTTGTTGTCTACATTAAGGGTAAAGCCTTGGGCCGAACCCTCACCGATCCGCAAGGGAATTTTGCGTTCGGCGAAATCAAAGGTGGTCTTTATCAATTGGCTACCAAAGGGTCGAGCGGTGTGTATCGAATTTGGCAACATGAATTGGCTCCGCCCGCTGCCAGTCCGGCGTTGATGCTGGTGCAAGGCGAAGCCATTCGAGGCCAATGTGGTACGGACTGTGGCGGCACTTGTGATATGTGCTGCCGAGGTCAAGGTGGTGGCGTTTACAACGGTCTGATCATGAACACGCTGTCAAATCCGTGGGTCGTCAGTGGTGCTGTCGCTGCTGGCGTAGCGATTCCCATCGCCGAATTGGCGGACGACGACGACGCCAGTTAACGACCTGTGCCTTGATATTTCATGACCGACGGAACAAACCTGCACCGTCGGACTCCGCGATTGCCAAACTCGCGAAAACAGCGTCGCATCTTGATGCTGGTCACGTGCATCACGTATCTCGAGCCGTTGTCCTCTTGGGTCTCACCAACGCGGTGCTCGGCTGTCAATGCTTTTGGTTGTCGGCCGAAGTCAGACTGGCGTGTTCTTTGCGGATTGCTATTTTTCTTTCTTTTCGGTTCGACTAATATCCCGCTTCACCACTCGGCGAGTCATCCGGTGCGAAGCATTCGTTCCCCAGTTGGCTTGCAGGAACATCGTCACCACGTGCAAGATCCATTGCAAGGGAAACGGGAATGTCATCCTTTCCACAAAGTCGCCGCAGCATAGCCTGTTGTATGTTGCTGTTGTTGGTCAGCCAAGAAGTGATTTTGGCGGCAGACAAGGCAGTCCAGTCGGAACCGGCCGAATTACAGATGCATGATGTCCGGCTTTCAGACAAGAATGAACTAAAGGGCGTCGTGGTGACATCGCAGGGGAAGACTCTGCAGGAAATTTCGGTCGTATTGCAGGCAGACGGCAAGACGGTGCAAAAGACCACGACGGACAAGGATGGTCGGTTTTCGTTTACGGTAGATAAAGGCGGCAGCTTTCAGATAGTGACGTCGGAAGGGATTGTCGGTTGCCGAGCGTGGACAGCCAAGGCAGCTCCGCCTGTGGCGGCCAACCAAATCTTGATAGTGCATGGGCAGGTTGTCCGAGGGCAGCGGCCGATTCGCGAATTGTTTCGTTCGGATCCGATCTTTGCCGCCGGAGTCTTGGCGGCGGCGATTGCCATTCCCATTGCCATTCATGAATCGCAGAGTGATTCGCCCAGCGGCAGTTAGAACTGTCTTTTCGCCCGTTGTCCTGTTCGTAAGTCAACTGCAATGAAATTGAGTCGCCAGTTTCCGATGGACGCTTTTCTGAAGGCTATTCTGCTAACGGTTTTTCTGAGCGTGGTCGGCTGCCGGACGGTGGCCGATTTTGACGCGACGTCCCTGCCGAAAGAACTGCGAGCGGTCCCATTGGCGAATGAATCGGCGGATCTAACCGCCATTGCTCAGGAATCTATTAACGCGAACCAAATCTACGCCGGTGACATGCTGGAAGTTTCTATTGGCACCGGTTTCGAAGAAAACGGGCCGCAAGTGTGGCCGTTGCGAGTTGATTCGCAGGGCGAAGTCACGGTGCCGATTATCGGCGTCGTCAGCGTAGTGGGAATGAGTCCGACCGACGCCGAACACACCATTAAGCAAGCTGCCATACGCCGCGAAATTTTTAAATCGCCGCATGTCTCGGTGGTGATCAAACAGCACGAAACCATTGCCGTACGAGTTGCGGGCGAAGTCAAACAGCCCGGTCTGTATGACTTGCCAGCCGCAGGCAGTGATGTGTTAGCCGCTATTGTGGCTGCAGGCGGATTGAGCGAATTGGCTGGCACCAAAATTGAAATTCGACACCCGACCAAAAGCCAGGATCACGGCGTGGCGCTTGCTTCGTTCGCACCAGATATGACGTCAGACGCCAACGTGATTCAAGTCGATTTGCGCCAATCAATGGAAGGTCCTCAAAACTTCAAGGTGACCGATGGTAGCGTGGTTATGGTCCATGCCAAACCCAAAAAATCGGTTGGCGTGTTAGGGTTGGTGCGGCGTCCCAATAGTTACGACTACCCGCCGGATGAATCGCTGCGAGTGCTAGACGCAGTGGCCATGGCCGGGGGAATTGATCTGAACGTCGCAGACAAAATTCACGTGATTCGCCAATCTCCGGACAATGAAGATCCGGTCATCATCAAAGTTTCTTACCGCAAAGCGAAAAGTGATGGTGATGAAAACCTGGTGCTGATGCCCGGCGATACCGTCATTGTGGAAGAGACGCCGTTGACCATGGTTGTCGGAAGTCTGCGAAGCTTTATTCGCTTTGGGTTTTCATCCGGAATCCCGGGACTGTAAGTCATTTTTCCTCGAAACAAACCACTTTCATGAACGAATCGCAGCCACATCATTTTCCGGTCACTTCGACGCAAGTTGTCCATTCGCTCATGCGATTTGCGTTTATTTTGCGCCACCGCTGGAAGCTGGTGGTGGGCGTGTTGGCCGCGTTCTTTGCGCTTAGCTGTTTCTATTACTTCGCGGCCATTCGGATGTATGCGGCTCGAGCAGAACTGCTGGTGCAACAAACCGGCCCTGTTTTTTTGCCGACCAGCGGAGCTGAAAGTGCTTCGCAACAGACCATGCTGCCGACATACGAGCGGTTGTTTCAAAATCACGTGGTGCTGCATCGAGCGGCTAAGCGGATTCAAGCTATGCCTCGGCATCTTCAAGTGGATGTGGCCGACGCGCCCTTCGAAAAATGGCCAGATCGTTTGAAGCAGTCCCTGTCTGCTCGATCAATTCGCTTGACCAAGGCCATTGAAATCAGTTACCAATCGCGGAGTCCTCGAGCGGCAGAAGCGGTGGTCAACGCGGTGGTCGAATCCTATTTGGAATTCATGCAGCTGTATCATCAGAACGTGGCGGGCGAAATTGCCGACATCTTGCAGCGAGAAAGCGAACAAGTCAGCCAACGGTTGAGCGAAAAAGAACACGAACTGCTGGAGGCTCAGCGGCGCTTGGGCGATATCGGCATTCGCGAAGGATCCAACTTGGTCCATCCACTGGTGCAACGCGCGGTCAAGATCAATGAAATGCTGGTGCAAGTACAACAAGATCGGATGCGTCTAGATGCAACACGAGCGGCCATACAGTCAGCAATTCGCAAAGGAGAAGATCTGCGGCAACACTTGTTGAATCTGGAACCATTCGTCGGCCGTGAACTAGTGTTTAATGCGCTGGGCATGGGTGAACGAGACCGACAGTTGATTACTCGACTGGAAAAAGATCTAGTAGACAAACAGCAGGAATTGGCGGCCATGGAGCCGTACTTTGGCAAAAATCATCCGCAAGTCTTAGAGGCAGAACGCAGCGTCCAGCAATTGGCGGCCGCCGTGCAGACTCATCAAGACACGGTGGGACAGCGAGCGCAACAGATGAATTCGCGACGTCTGGGCGAAATGCTGTTGACCATGGTCAATCAAGAGTTGGCCAAGGCCGTGGATCACGAACAGCGGCTGAGTCAACAATATGAGTTAGCTCGAACCGAAGCCACGCGGCTGAACGGTCAGCTGGAAGAAATTGCCATCCGGAAAAGCGAAGTAGAACGTTTACGCTTGTTGAATAACACGTTGATCAACCGGATTGAGAACATTGACATCAACCAGAATCAGCCTGATGTCCGCGTGGAAGTGGTGGATCCGCCCAAGGCGACAGAAAACCCCATTTCTCCAAGACCGCTGCTGATTTTTGGCGGGGCCATTTTTGCCGGATTGGTTGTCGGCGGCGCCGGAGTTTTGCTTGCGGATATGTTGGATGATCGCTTCCGGTCACCGGAAGAATTGAAGTTGCAGTTAGGCGTACCGGTGCTGGCTTTGGTGCGGCACTTGCCGGAAAGATTGGGTTCTGGGTTGCAGAAGCTGCAGATTTTCGCGTCGCCTGATTCGGTGGAAAGTGAAGCATTCCGAACGCTGCGAACCACCGTGGCCTTCTCGGGTGAAGAACTGAATTGCCTGTCCATTACCAGTTCGGAACCAGGCGACGGCAAGACCACGATTCTTTCGAACTTGGGTGTTTCGTTCGCGCAGGTGGGGAAACGCACCCTGTTGATTGATGCTGACTTGCGCCGTCCCGGGCTGTCCAAGTTGTTCGAACTAAAGGGGCATCCTGGGCTGTCCGACATCCTGCGTGCGCATGATTCCGTGGATCAAGTGGCGCCAGAGTTAGTGCACCATACCGATGATGCCAATCTGGACGTCATTCCCAGCGGGCCTCGGCCATTGGATCCTACCGGACTGCTCGGTAGTCAACGATTCAGCGAATTATTGGCATGGGCGCAGATGAATTACGACCAAATCCTGGTCGACTGCACGCCGATGCTGGTGGCCAGCGACGCAGCGATTGTGGGAAAATTTGCCGACGGCATGATGTTGGTAGTCCAACCGCAGAAAAATCATCGACGCCTGGTGCTGCGAACCATTGAAGAAGCTAAATCGGTCGGCCTCAAGCTGATGGGCGTGGTGGTTAATCGCATTTCCAACGAAAATGGCGGTGACTTTTACGGCAGCGGCTACGGTTACGGGCACGAATATGCGGATAAGGACTCGGAAGACTTGATCGAACAGCGAAACGACTTAGCGGCGTAGAGCAAAACGCAGGGGAGAATTCGAACGGGATGGACGAAGCACAAATACGCCGGCGCCGAACTTCTGCGGCGCGTTCTGCTCCAGCTACTTCGGATTGGACCAAAGAAGAATGGTCCACGAACCGCATTGTCGCCATGTTGTTCGACGCGATCCTCCTGTTCTTACTGTGCGGCGCTCCGTTGCTGATGGCAGGGCGACAGCCCGTAGGACGCTTGATCTTTGTGGCCGCTGTGATGTTGCTGGCCCTGGTGGCCATGTTCCGACCGGCCACGCGGTTGTCACCACTGGGTTCGCCGGTGATCGTGTTTTTACTAGGCACAGGTTTGCTGTTGGTGCTGTTGCAGATTACTCCGCTGCCTCCAGGATTGCTGCAACAACTTTCACCTGCCGTAACGCAGCGACTGCCACTGTGGTCGGCGAGCAATGCGGAAGCGTGGGGCCAGTGGCAGACGATTTCCATTGTGCCGAGCGAAAGTCGTATTGGGCTGGCGGTTTACGCGGCGTACGCCATCTTGTTTCTGGTGACGGCGCAACGCATGGAAACGCTGGCAGACGTACGCCGCATCATTCGGTATTGCGGTTGGTCGGCGGGCGGGATGGCCCTGTTGGGAGTGGTGCAGTATCTGATTCCGAACGGAAAATTCGTCTGGATGTTCGCGCATCCAACGGCAGAAACGTATCACGAAGCGAAGGCGAGTTTCGCGAATCCGAACCACTTTGCTCATTTTCTGGTGCTTGGTCTCGTTTGCTTGGCCGGTTCGTGGCAGTCTGCGGCGAACTCGAGCGCTGGCCGAGCGAAGCACATGCCGCGTCCGATTGGGAGCCCGCTGAGTTGGCTGTACGCAGCCGCAATGGCTGTGACGCTGGTGGGGAT
This sequence comes from Planctomycetales bacterium, assembly GCA_020426955.1. Classification (GTDB taxonomy): domain Bacteria; phylum Planctomycetota; class Planctomycetia; order Pirellulales; family Pirellulaceae; genus JAGQOZ01. Next base: position 3,736 of record JAGQOZ010000143.1, on the reverse strand, counting down.
TGCGCTGAGTTATTCTCGAGGCGGTGTGCTGGTGGCCGTGTTGGCACTTTTGGTGTACGCGGCTGTCTGTTGGTCCAGCGGTGCGACGATGGCTGGATATCGTCCCAAGATGCTGGGGCTGGCTCTGATAGTGCCGTTGGTGTCTGGCATCGCGGTGGGCTTGCACGGCTATGACAAAGTATGGTCACAACTGCAGACACTGTGGCAAGCATCTTCGGTCGCGTCCACGTCGGCAGGACGACCCGTGGTTTGGCGAGCTTCGTTGGAGGCGGTTTCCGAGTTTGCTGCTTTCGGAGCGGGCGCGGGTTCGCATCGATCAGTGTACCCGACCTATCTGGCGAAGTCGGTCCCGGTTGAATTTACGCACGCCGAAAGTGGCTATTTGCAGATTGCCGAAGAGCTAGGTGTGCCCGGGCTGATGTTGCTGTTTTTGATTGGTTGTTGCGTGTTGCATTGGATTCGCTGTGCGGTTCCTGCCGTGGCAAAAGATGGCGCGCGCCGAGAAATCGTGGGGCCGTTGCTAGCCGCCGTCGTGGCGGCCATGGCGGCCAGTTTCGCGCATTCGCTGTTTGACTTCGTATGGTACATTCCCGCTTGCATGACGGTGGCGGTGGTGTTGGCGGCTAGTTTGCGGCAGCTGGCGTTACAAACCAATTCCGAGCTATCACCATTGGAACCCACCGAGACACATGACCCGATTTGGAAATTGGTGAATGTCTGTTTCTTGTTGGTAATGGTTTGTTGTCTGCCGCATCTGTACCACGACGCTCAAGGCCAGGCAGCATGGGAAGACTATTTTACGTTGTCATTGGCCAGTGATATTGACCAGTCCGGGATGACTCGTCGAGGCCGTTTGCGGATGACTCGAATCAATGCCGACGATCCGCAAGTCAGTCAACAGATGTTGCAATGCTTGGACCGAGTTCTGGCCGTGGATGATGACCATCATTTGGCACATGCCAGAAAGGCGACGCTGTTGCTGAAACAGTTTGACCAGCTGCAGTTGGCGTCTGACAATGCCATGACGTTGTCACAGCTGCGTGACGCTGCTGTGGCCTCGCGTTTTCCGACATTGGGCGAACAAAATCAATGGTTGGCCGGTGTCGTCCAGGACCGAATGCCGTTGTTAGCTGCCGCCTATCGTCACGCTCAGAAGGCCGTGCAACTTGCGCCGTTTCAAGGCGACGCTTACGTCTTGTTGTCCGAATTGAGTTTCTTGACCAGTGACGATGCGGACGCCAAGAACGCGTTTCTGCAACAAGCCGCTTTGGTTCGACCGAAAGATGGTCGAGTCCTGTTGGCAATGGGACAGGATGCCGCGCTGCAGGGCAATCTGGAAACGGCGCTGTCACATTGGAAAGAGGCGTTTCATCAAGGTGTCGAATTCCGTCAAACGTTGACTTCGCTGTTGGGTAATGTTCTGGCGGCTGAAGACTTTATGCAACACTTTCAGCCGACTTATGCTCAGCTGAGCGACTTGGCTGAATTCTACTTTGCACAAGGTCAAACAGCCGAAGCAATCGTGGTGTTGGAGCGACAAGTTCGCTTGGCGATTGCCGGTACGAATGACGACGACAAATCCGAGTCGGGAGTCGGCAGCGTGTGGACGGAATTGGCAGCCGCGTTTCGGCAAATGGGTCGACCTGATCGAGCCGCTACGATGACGCTGAAGGCGTTGGATCGAGATCCCTATGCGTATGACTTGCGACGTCAATTGGCAATCGATTTGCTGCAGAGTGGTCAGCGAGACACAGGTATGGAATATGTACGCTGGTGTCTGAATCAACGACCCAGTGATCACGAACTCCGCTCGGTCCTGGCAAATTCGCTGCGAATTAGGGATGACAGACAAGTGTCACAGGCCAGCTATCTTGTGGGCGAAGAAGGCGCGCAGCCGCCCGCACGGTTGCCTCGCCGTCCTTGATCACTTTGCCATAAAGTTGGCAGCGGGCATTTGCAGAGCGTTGCTTTTGGGCTTAGGATAGTGGCTTCGATGCACCTCCTGCCTGGCCTTATCGCCCTGCCCTGCCCCAACTCGAGTTGTCTCTCATGTGTCAAATTCGCATTGTTTGGCTATTGGTTTGTTACACGTGGCTGCTGTTGTCGGTTGGCGTTACTGTTTCGGCCGACGACGTTGATTACCTTCGTGACGTTAAGCCGGTATTGCGAGAGCGTTGTTTTGCGTGTCACGGTAGCCTCAAGCAAGAAGCGGAATTGCGGCTGGATACGGTCGACGCAATGCGGCACGGAAGTTATTCCGGCTCCGTGCTGGATGCGAACAATGTGGACGCCAGTATGTTGTGGCAACGAATCACCGCGACGGATGAAGAGCGTATGCCGCCTGAAGGTGCGGCGCTATCTGCCGAAGAAATCCAGGCAATTCGAACCTGGATGATCCAAGGTGCGGTCGGCCCGATCGACGAACAGCCCGAAGCCGATCCGACGCAGCATTGGGCATTTCTGCCGCCGGTCGCTTCGCCCATTCCCAACACCAAGGCGTCAGCCACGAATCCGATTGACGCGTTCTTGAATGACAAACTGGTGTCAGCCGGAATTGCGCCCAATCCTGCGGCCGACCCATCGCTGCAGTTGAGACGGTTAAGTATCGATTTGATTGGCTTGGTCCCTAATCAAAGCGAACAGCAAGCCTTTTTGGCGGCCTATACAGAATCGCCCGAACAAGCGTATGCGGATGCGGTGCAGCAATTGCTGCACCGCCCGGAACACGGTCAGCGATGGGCTCGGCATTGGATGGATATTTGGCGCTATTCCGATTGGTATGGACTGGGCGAACAAGTTCGATTCAGTCAAAAACACATTTGGCGCTGGAGGTCATGGATTGTCGAATCGCTGAACCAAAACGTTGGTTACGACCAGATGATTTTGCAGATGTTGGCCGCGGACGAAATCTGGCCTACCGATGAAAGCAAACTGCGTGCGACCGGGTTCTTGGTTCGCAATTACTACTTGTTCAATCGCACGACATGGCTGGACAACACCATCGAACATACGGCTAAGGCACTGATGGGTTTGACCATGAATTGCTGCAAGTGCCACGACCACAAATACGATCCATTGTCGTATGAAGACTACTATCGAATGCGAGCCATCTTTGAGCCGCATCAGGTGCGCATCGATTTAGTGGAATCACAAACCAATTTGGACGTGGATGGTTTGGTGCGAACCTTTGATGCGCATCCAGACGAACCGACGTACGTGCATCTTCGAGGAAACGAAAAAGACTTGGATACCAGTCGTGTAGTACCACCTGGCGTTCCGGCTGTTGTCGCTGACTTGCCCTATTCGCCCGAAGAAATCACTTTGCCGCCCGCAGCATTCGCTCCGCAGATCCGGCCTGATGTTTTAGCGGCCTATGAAGCGGAGTCGCAAGGGCGAATCGATGCAGCGACCAAGACGCTGGAAGCGTTTTCAGAAATAGAAGAGGCGAGTGCGATTACTTCGGCAGAACGTGTTGTTGCCGAACGGGAACTGGCGGCGGCCCAACGCCATTTGGAAAAAGTGCGAACGGCACATGCGGCTGACGTGGCCAAGGTCCTTGAGGTAACAGCATCGGATGCATGCCGCAAAAACGCAATTTTGGCCAAGCGGCAAGCAACCCTGGCGGACGCTCGTTTGGCTTTGGCAAAGTTGGAATTCGCGTCGCTATCCGACGACCAAGAAAAGCGGCCGTCGACGGAGCAATTGGAAAACGCGCAGACGCAAGTGGACCACGCCA
>JAGQOZ010000142.1:9389-11571 GCA_020426955.1 Planctomycetales bacterium | reverse complement strand
TGGAATTTCTCGGCGCACCAGCTGATAGACCGCATCGTTTTGCATGGCGATTCGCAGCAAGCGTATCCAAACCCACGCATTGTCCTGCGGCAGATTTCGAACGCAGTTTTCCGACAGCGGGACCAAGAAACGACGAAACCGACCGCTGGCGAGCAACTGCGTCACAACTTCGTCAAAGAATTGCTGCAACGCTGCGTCGGCACGAAAAGCTTCCGGTACGGTAATGGGCGTGGAAACAAAATGGTCCAATTCCGCATCGCGACCCAGCATCATATGCGCCGAAACCAACGACAGGTATTCCATAGGACCTAAGCGGAGCGAATTCGGATCGGCATTCTGAAAACGCTGCAACGCGGCTTCGGCTAAATTGGTTGCCGCTGTCAGGTTTCCTTGTTGCAAGTGCAATCGCGCCAGTTCCATTTGGACTGTGGGATTGGCCACGTCACGAAACGCTGTGGTGGCATCGTCCAATCTACCTTCGCAGGTAGCAATCAAACCGTGCAACAGAGTTAGTCGCTGACGATCCCAGCCAATTCGCTCTAAACAGGCCACATGATCTTTCGCCAAGTCTAAACTTTCGCGGACATCCAGCGAAAGCTGTCCCGTCAGAGCGTGCTGGGCAATCCATTCGTGCGATTCGGGAATTCCGGGTTGCGTTCGCGGAGCTAGGCGAGACATCTTTTCGAACGCTTGCTGCATGTCGGATTCTTGCAAACTGATTGCTTGCATAAAGATGTCTCGATCTGTTTCTTGTCCCAATTGTCCAATCTTGCGACGATACAATTCCGCCGCCGCTTGGTCTCCATCCACCAGCGCCGTCTGCAACGCACTCCGATACCGGTTGGCCAACTGCGACGATTGACTGGACGGAATCAACACGGCCGCCACAATCAACGGCAACGCCAACAACAAGGCGGGAATTCCATACAACAAGTGTTGCCAGCGACGGCTACCGATCCAGCTGGAAACAAAATCGGCCACGGAAAAAACCGTGATTCGCCAGAACCAAGCGAACCGACTTTTCATCATCGATTCTCGGCAGCGCAGCACTAATAGCGTCAGGGGATAAATGGTCATTCGATGGACATAGTGGAATGCGTTTCGCACGAAGGCAACGCTTTTTCCTTCGCTGCGTTCGAGCGTTTCCGCAATGCCGAATCCGAATTCGCCCCACTTACGAGCGCACACAAGCTGGATGCGTCGATAGCCTTCGACAAAGAAGACGATCATTTGTATTACTAGTCGGTGTAACGATTGCACATTCGCCCCTTGCCACCAATGGATTTTCTAGCTACGTCAGTTTAGCATACCCTGTTTGAAAATCAGGTCGATTCTAATCATCACCACTTTTCAGCTAAGCCAAGCCGCATTATCAACAAACAAATCCAGCTCAATCGAACCTTTGCGAGTCAAAACCCTATGGAATCGGCCATTCAAATTCATCCGCATGATTCAGTCGCGATTGCCGTACGAGACCTGGCCGCAGGCGAAAAATTGCGTTTTGGCGACGTCGAAGTCACGGTTCAAGAAGCGATTGGCGCCGGCCATAAAGTTGCCATTCGTGAAACCGCAAAGGATTCGCAGGTCATTCGATACGGGCAGCCGATTGGCGCGGCGCTTGGTGACATTGCCAGCGGGCAGTGGGTGCATTCGCACAATTTGAAGAATCGCGACAGCGAACAGGCGTACCAATTTGCCACGGAAATTCCCTCGCCACCGAACCGCATTGAACGAACTTTTCAAGGCTATCGTCGCCAGAACGGCAGCGCCGGGACCAGAAACTATTTGGCGATTATTTCCAACGTCAATTGTTCTGCTTCGGTCAGTCGGCAGGTGGCAAGACATTTTACTGCAGAACGATTAGCAGCCTATCCCAATGTCGACGGCGTGGTGGCGTTTACGCACCATGGCGGGTGCGCCATGCAGTTTGGTGGTCAGCAGCACCAGTTGCTAAACCGAGTCATGGGCGGGATCGCTCGTCATCCCAACATCGGCGGCTACGTTCTGATTGGCCTGGGTTGCGAACAAGCGACTTTGGATTATTTGATGTCCGACCAACATCTGGTGCAGATCGAAGGAACGAATCAAAATTCGGCTGATTCGATTCCTGTCATGACCATGCAACAAAATGGTGGCACGCAGAAGACCATTCAACACGCTATTCGCTCGGTAGAAGCCTTGT
>JAGQOZ010000142.1:0-9290 GCA_020426955.1 Planctomycetales bacterium | reverse complement strand
TGCCGGCCGTCAATCAAGTTCAACGTCAACCGATTCCCGCCAGTGAGATCGTTTTGGCCACGCAGTGCGGCGGTTCCGATGGCAATTCCGGCATCACGGCCAATCCTGCTGTAGGCGTTGCTAGTGACATGCTTGTGGCCTGCGGAGGCACCACGGTTCTGGCCGAAACGACCGAGATTGTCGGTGCGGAACATTTGTTGACTAAACGAGCCATTTCGCCAGAAGTGGGCCAAAAACTGTTAGATCGAATCGAATGGTGGCGATGGTATGCCAACATCTTCGGCGAAATTGTCGACAACAATCGGTCGGCCGGAAACGCTGCTGGCGGCCTGACCACCATTGCCGAAAAATCGTTAGGCGCCGTGGCCAAAGCCGGATCGACGGCCTTGATGGACGTCTATCAATACGCAGATCCGATCACGGCCAAAGGCTTGGTGATCATGGATTCGCCTGGCTTCGATCCGTGCAGCATTACCGGCATGGTGGCGGGTGGTGCAAACATGGTAGTGTTTACTACTGGCCGAGGCAGTTGCTACGGCTGCAAACCTTCGCCTTCCATCAAGATTGCCACCAATTCCTCGATGTTTCAACGGATGCAAGATGACATGGATATCGATGCCGGCAAAGTGTTAGCTGGGTCGACCGTGCACAGTGTTGGCGAAGAAATATTCGAAAAGATTTTGGCCGTCGCTAGTGGCGAAAAAACCAAAAGTGAACAGCACGGCCTGGGCGACGAAGAATTTGTGCCGTGGATGATCGGCCCGATTCTGTAACGTGTTACGCAATCATGAAAACTAAAAGTCGGCCGACTTGACCGAATCAAGCACCTTGATGATTTCCGCTACGGATTTAGGACGCTGTTGCGGATTCTTCGCCAAACACTGCATGATCATGGCGTCGATTTCTGCTGGCACGGTGTTGCAGACTTCGGAAAGTGGAATAGGCTCCTTCGTGTCGTGCAACATAGCCGCCTTGCCGGTAACGTCACCGGAAGGCCACGGCAATTCCAAGGCGCAAAGCTGATAGAACGTGACGCCTAAGGAAAAAATGTCCAATCGCTGATCGGTCGGGCGACGCCGCACCACTTCCGGAGCCATATAGTTGGGCGTTCCGGTACGGTTGCCCGGCTGCATAAACTCTTTTGTCGCGGGCACGGTCAGCCCAAAATCAATCAGTTTTAGCGATGACACACTCTTGTCACAAATAAAATTTCGCGGACAGATATCGCGATGAATGTAGCCCGCGTCATGCACCACGGCCAAGCCTTCGGCCATATCTTTCATTAGCTTCAGACGTTTGCCGTTCAATTTAACGCTCTTTTCCATGATCAGCGAATTCAAGCCGGGTCCGTCCAGGAATTCCATGACCACGTACTGGCCGCCGTCGGCTGTTGCGCCATACTCCAGTGTTTTGACAATTCGCGGGTGATCGAAAGAAGATGCAATTTGGCCTTCGGGCGGTTTCTTGAGCCCCTTGAAGCGACCTTCAAACTGAGACGTTTTGTCTTTGTCCAAAATCTTCAGACCGACAACTTCGCCCGACTTTTTGTCTCGAGCCATATAGAACGACGACATCGTTCCGGAAATTGCTTCGCGCAGCAATTCATAACGGCTTTGAATGTTCAGCTTGCTGTCCATCAAGGACTTGAATCGATCAAAAATCCCCATGTGCTTCGTGTTCCGGTCGAGACATCTGGCGGTGTAAGAATAAAGGCATGGGCCGTTTCCCTTGCCAAGTAAATGTAGGTCTCAACGAATTTGGGGGCAAGCAAACTTCGCGCGTTAATCCGAATAATCGGCAATGCCCAAATGACCTACATGCCACAATAGTCGATCACTCGAGCAATCTCGGACTTCAGCCGATTCCGATGCACAATGCGGTCAATAAATCCATGCTCCAGCAAGAATTCGCTGGTTTGAAATCCTTCGGGCAATTCAATGCGAATGGTGGCCTTAATGGTTCGCGGACCGGCAAAACCGATCAGCGCTTTCGGTTCGGCAAACACAAAGTCACCCAGCGAAGCGAAGCTGGCAGCCACGCCACCCATAGTTGGATTGGTTAAGACCGAAATATAGAGTCCACCGGCGGCGTTATGCCGAGCCAACGCGGCGGAGACTTTGGCCATTTGCATCAGCGAATGAATACCTTCGTGCATACGAGCTCCGCCGCCGGAGCCGCTGATAATAATCAAAGGCAGTTTTTGTTCAGTTGCGCGTTCTGTCAAGCGAGTCAACCGTTCGCCAACCACACTGCCCATGCTGCCCATGATGAAGGCAGAATCAGTGACGCCAAAAGCAACTCGACGAGCCCGAATCATGCCGGTCCCGGTCAACGCGGCGTCTTTCAAGCCGGTTCGCTTTTGTTCAGAAACGATTCGATCTTTATAGGCCTTTTTGTCGACAAAGCCCAACGGATCGGTGGGCATCAGGTCGGCATCCCATTCGTCAAAGGTCCCTTCGTCCAAGACTTGGCTGATACGTTCTCGAGCGGAGACGGTGAAGTGATATTCGCATTCAGGGCAAACGCCCATCCGTTTTTCGGCTTCTTTCTTGAAGATGGCGGCTTGGCATCCAGGACACCGCTGCCAAAGCCCTTCCGGCACTCCGCGTTTTTGTCGCTTCGATGTCTTGGAACTATCGTTTGTCGCCATTGCCATTTCTGAGAGCCCAACGAGAAGAAAATCGTTTTTTGGGAACGAGACGTTCAGTTACCAGATATTAACTGTGGCCCAAGCACGAATTCAAGACAAAATCTTCACGAACATCAATCGATTCCCAGAAACCACAGTCGTTCTCGGCCGCCCACAAGTCTCCCAAATCCCGATTTGTGAGGAATACCGCAGCGACACTGGCCAAAGGTTCCGGTAGCACCAACCCGACCACTCCATTGCGGTGCTTCTTCAGAATCATCTCTAAGGTCGCAAATACTCGTTCCTTGACATCGCTAAGCATCTCCCCTTCTGGCGGGCAAACCGATTCTGGAGAATCTTGCCAAGTACGGAAGACTCGAGGCTGCCGTTGGCGAACTTCATCAATCTGTCTGCCTTCCCACAGTCCGGGATCGAAATTCAACAGCGAAGCGAGCGTCTTGTGTTTGATACGCAGATGGGACGCCAGGATTTTCCCGGTCTCTTCGGCAGCGCGACAGGCGGCGGAATACACCAACTGCAAGCCTTGATCGGTCAATTCATGCGAGGCGCGAACGATTTGGTCGGTTCCAAAATCGTTTAACGGGATATCCAGGTTTCCCTTAATTCGACGTTGTTCGTCAAAGGAAGTCGTTCCTGGACGAAGCAAGACAATGCGTACCATGAATAAATTCGCCTATGCTTGTTGAACCAGGCCTTCCAAATTGCGAATCGCATCTTGGTAAGATTCCTGGCGAAATATCGCCGACCCCACAACCAATAGGTCTGCACCTGCTGTAACACATCGTGAAATCGTCGAAGAATTGACGCCACCGTCGACTTCAATCAACAAATCTTTTCCGCCTTGTTCTCGCAGAGAAGCAATTCTGGTTAGTGCTTCTTCATGAAATGACTGACCGCCAAAACCGGCCGGCACGCTCATGACCAACACCAAATCACACTGATCCAAATATGGTGTCACCGACTCCATGCTTGTGCTTGGATTGAGTGCCAACCCGCTTGCTACTCCTAATCCGCGAATTTTGCCTAACGCGTCCGCAACGTCAGAAGTGGCTTCTACGTGCACTGTCATTATGTCGGAACCCACCTCGGCGAAGCTTTTAAGATATTCCTCAGCCCGATTCATCATCAGATGAACATCCAGCGGCAGATCCGTCAGCTTTCGCACGGCTTCAACAATGGTTAAACCGTAAGTGAAATTCGGGACAAATTGCCCATCCATGACGTCTAGATGCAAGCCCTTGACACCAGCATCCTCCAATCGGCGTATCTCCCGTTCCAAATTGGTGAAGTCACACATCAGCATCGACGGCAAAACGCAGGGACATTCGCCTTTTAATTGTCGAAGTCGTTCCCGTGCTGACATCTTTCTGATACTCCGCGAAAAAGATTAGTCCTCCAAGCTAACGAAATTCCGCCAGACCGCAATTGGGAGTCGTCCGATCTGACACTTCGCCCCAAAAACGAATGTTCATTTTTTTGACATTTCGCTTTGATTCTGCTAGCGTCTACGTTGAGGAAAAAACTTTGTTGCGTTGTGTTAACAAAGTGTTAGTCGTTGAAAATTCAGGTAGAAAATCCGATGCAAGCGGGCTAACCTGAAGGTGTCCTGGCCGATTCTCTGGCCCCTTACGTTTTTTCTGGATAGCGGTACCAAGGAATATTTTTCATGCAGTTGAAGCTGAAGGTTCTTCGAGGAGCCAGTGCGGGGCGTGAAATTGCGGTGAAAGGGCCCCAGTTTTTTATTGGCCGCTCGGAAGAATGTCACCTTCGCGCCAATAGTGATGCCATCAGCCGCAAGCACTGTGGCATTTTAATCAAAGATTCCGAAGCGTTGGTTCGAGATCTTGGCAGTCGCAACGGCACGTATGTCAACGGAAACAAGCTAGAAAAACCGCATGTATTGGCGATGGGTGATCATCTGCGAGTTGGCCCGCTGGAATTTCTGGTGACCATCAGCGAACCAGCCAAATCCAAGGCGACCGTTGAAAAGCCTGCCGAAGGAGACGATCTAGCCGGCATGATTTCCGACTGGCTAGACGAACAGGGCGATTCCCCAACTGCGGAATCATCCGAACCAAAGACCCGAGAATACAAAGCGGGTGAAACGGCCAAAATCCGCGTCGACGCAGAAGCCACACCACCGGAAACCTCTTCCGAACCCAAACGCCTCCCCAAAACGACCAATAAGAACGCTCCGAAGGATACTCAGGAAGCCGCCGCACAAACGCTGAAGAAGTTTTTTAATCGAGGATCTTCGTAGTTGGCGTCGCGAAGAAAGGCACGGCTACCGCTGAATTTTTCAAAAATTCGGCCAGCTACCACGCCCAAATCGTGGAGTTCAACGCTTCGTGGTTTCCTTTTTTCGCCATTTTGGAAATAATCTGGCTCCGGTTACGAAAGCATTTTGGTTCGCTCCCCACGTTTCGCTGGCGACCAATCAGGAGCCATTCTCGTGTCCAATGAAATAGTCCGTCTGATTGACAAGTGTCTATCGAACGATGAAATCGCCATCCAGACGCTGGTGAATCGATTTCGCAGCCAAGTGTTTCAGCTCTGCTACCGCTTCTTGGGACAGCATCACGACGCCGAAGACGCCGTTCAAGAAACGTTTACGCGAGTGGTCCGCAGCCTGTCTACTTGGAATCGCGAACGTGACTTCGAACCTTGGTTGATGACCATTGCCGCTAACCGCTGTCGGACGCTCCTTTCCAAACGCCAACGTAAGCCCATTCACCAACCCATCCACGAATCCGATGTCAACGACCTTCGGCCAGTGCAGACGCAACAAGCAGAATGGCTGCAGGAAGAGCTAACCAGATCTTTGGGCCAGCTAAAAACAGAATGGCGACAAGCGTTCCTGTTGTTTCATCAACAACAATATTCGTATCAAGAAATTGCCGACGAAATGGGCTGTTCGCTGGGTACGGTCAAGACTTGGGTGCATCGAGCCAGAAAGCAGTTGATTTCGACCCTGCAAAAACGCGAGGCGGTGTGAGATGAAGTGCGAAGAATTTGAACTTCGAGTATGGGACATACTGGACGAACGACAAGATCCAGCTGCGGATGAATTCATCTCTAACCACGCCAATGAATGTGCGAATTGCCGGCAATTGCTGCAGCAATATCAAAACATGATGGACGCTGTTACTGCCATGCGATTTCATGTCGATTCCACGAGCCATTCACCCACCGTATCGTCATCGAAAACACCTCAATCCGCATCGACAATCATGTACCGAACCGCAACCTGGATTGCGGGCATCGCAGCCGTTCTGCTCATGTCGATCAACTTACGACCGACAACTTTGTCGCCGCCCATGCCTGCATCACCGACCCCGCTGTCAGCGATCCACAAGTCGGTAGTGGAAACGGAAATGACGGTGCCAACACCAGCAGCTTCTTTGGTCGAACTTGGTGCGCCCGCGAACTTAGACCTGGAACAATTCGCCAAACGAATCTACACGTCTTCTCGCGAAGTATCCGCGTCGCCGCCAGAGTGGATTCAACCCGTCACCGGCACCATTCGCCCCTTGGCGGACTCCGTTTACAGCACCATTAGCGTGCTCAAGAAAACCTTGCCCTCGAATCCAACCAGCTCGCCCCAAACCGCGCCGCAAGCGTCGTTTCAGACCTGCGTAAATGTCATCACGTAGCAGCAGGCGTTTCGCCTGCCAAACCTCGAGTAACCCGCCTTGATTTGGACGAAGCGATTAGATTGTTTTTTTTGCAATAGGCAACACCGATCGGATTCGTCACCTAGTAGGTACACACGAAAACGGACGAAGCGTTGGTCATCTGGCAGCGGGTTCTGGCGGTGCCGACGAACGCACTTCGCTGCGTCGCTCAATTTCTTGCAGCTCGAAAAATTCTTCGCTTGGTTCGCTCTGATCTGGATAACGGCTTTCTGAATTAGACGGTTTCATACGCCCAGCATAGTCGCGTTCCGGACTGCAAATGCCCAAGGGTCCAAGCGAACAGTAGCGTTCTTCAAACATGCGAACGCCATGCGTTTCCAAGATGGTGCCCGTTTCGTTTTCCAAAGTTGCTAACGCAATGTTGTATTGAATCAGAGCCTGCGCTTCCGAATTAACCGCGTTGCCCCAATCGTTGATGGCTTGTAACACGGTGATGAAATTGGTTCGCCGAGACCGAAATTCTGCCAGCTGCACTTCCAAGTTCTTTTCCGCTGCCGCTCGCGTCTTTTGAAACGCGTCATACTGAGCAAACAACTGATCTACGCGGCGCACCGCTGCCGCCAAAATATGAACGACTTGGTGCATCCGTTCGTCCAAATTCGCTTGGTCGCGTTGAATCAACAGTTCCACTCGCCGATAGTTGGCTCGGCTGGCTCGCAAACCCACCGGCACCGAAAAATTGACGCCCAACTGCCAATCGGTGAATGCGCCGGCGTCGGACTTCAAGTTCGAGCCGATGGGCATTTCTCCTTCCAAACCGTTCCACCGATACAGCGCGACGGCGTCGAGTTGCGGGCGAGCTTGATTGCGAGCCAAGATCAGCGATTGAAAATCAGCGTCCAAGACCAACTTCAATTCAATCAAATCAGGACGCTGTTGTTCGGCCACGGACACCACCTCGTCCCAAACAAAGGCCAATGATTCGTTTGACGGCGGCGACGTGGGTACCAATTCCATTTCCGCAGATGGTGGTAAACCCAACAGGCTACGCAGCGCGGCTTCATCGTCCAGGTACCGAGACTTGGCGGCCACCATCGATGCATCAAAGCTGGTTTTGGCGGACCGAGCTTGCGCGACGGGCGAAATATCGTCCCTGGCAACTCGCAAATTCGCTTCGGCCAATCGCAAGGCAAAATCAGCTTGTTCAATTTGCTGCTGACGGACCCACACGTCAATTCGCGAAAGCACCAAATTCCAATACGCTTGAATAACGCTTAATACGCTATCTTGCAGCCCCGACTTGAGTTGAAAGTACGAACGGTCCACGTCAATTCTTGCCAACACGATGGGAACCATGTTCACGCGCACTCCGGCACCTTGCAACAACGGCTGCGTGAAGCTGAGCGAAACAGATGAATTCGTCGCTGGATTCAACGGAAACAAACCGGGTTGAATGCGACTACGGTTCGCATCAATCTGCAACGCCGCCACGCCGCCCGTCACCGAAGGCTTGATGATCGAAGTAGTATGCCCGTAAGCATCGCTGCGGCTACCGCCAATATTCGCCACGCCCGGAATGAATGGATCGAACACGGCCTGCGGGTTTTCATTTCGCAAGAAATCATGCCGACTACTTACCGTCGGATCAAAGGCTGCGTGAGCCTGATCGACCTGGGTGTTGACAATTCCCGGATCGTAAATGGTGCGACCACTGCTAACCGCGGTCACTCCACCTAGGACTCGGACAATCGGCGAACTGGCCAGCGCCCGGCGAATGGCATCGTCCAAAGAAATCGTCTCTTCACCTCGTTCAAATTCGGACCGCACCGTGTACGGACTGGCCGAATACGGAATTTTGGCGTGTCGCAGCTCTTCGGGTCGACGGGCTTGAATCTGTCTGGCTTCCGGAAAGATTGCCGGAATGGTCGACTGCGCAAAGAGGGACGATCCCACCAATAATACGGTGGCACACGATGCGAAAAGGAAACGATAGCAGCGAATGGAGATATTCATCAGTCTCCATTTCGGCCAGTTGTTCCGGCTCTATCGAATAAAAGTCTCGATCGACATACTCCGTCCACCGATGCTGGCAACCGTTGTAGCGGTTAATCGGTTTCTGCTGGTGTTCGCACGATATCGGACACAATCTGGCCGTCTCGCAAAGTGATGGTTCGCTGAGCGTTTTCCGCCACTTCCGCATCATGCGTCACCAAAATGACGGTGATTTGCTGTTCCCGATTGAGCTGTTGGAACAGACGAATGATTTCGTCGCTGGTCTTGGTGTCCAGATTTCCGGTTGGTTCGTCGGCCATCAAGATGGACGGCTGATTAATTAACGCTCGCGCGATCGCAACGCGTTGTTGCTGTCCGCCCGAAAGCTGAGAAGGTTGGTGATCGGTGCGTTCGCCCAGTCCAACCAGTCCCAGCAGCTCTTTCGCTCGTTGACGACGAATGCGAGGTTTCATGCCGGGAGTATAGAGCAATGGTAATTCGACATTTTCGAGTGCCGAAGTTCGATTCAGCAGATTGAAATTCTGAAATACAAAGCCAATGCGTTCGTTGCGAATTTTCGCTCGAGCATCATTATTCATGGTGGCAATTTCAATGCCGTCCAAGCGATACGAACCACTGGTCGGTCGATCCAAGCACCCCAAGGTGTTCATCAGCGTCGACTTGCCCGAACCAGAAGGTCCAATCAACGACACGAATTCACCGGTTTGGATATCCAAATCAACACCGTCCAAGGCGCGCACCTCCGTGTCACCTCGAACATACGTCTTCCGCAACTCTCGCAATTCAATCAATGCCATCCGCATTCGCTCGCTTTCATCAAGTACGCTGTGGATTATTCCACTGACGCGATTCGTTGGCAAGCTGATTCAACATTTGTTGCAATTCGGTTTCAATTTGTTTCATGATGGGATCCGGAGCGGACTTGGATTCTCGTTTCACCGGCACGTCAATCGGCTCGCCTACCTGTAGGACAGCGTGTAAATGCCCGTGAG
>JAGQOZ010000141.1 GCA_020426955.1 Planctomycetales bacterium | reverse complement strand
GATTGTCCCGCGCCGGCTTTGGACAGCGAAAACACGTTGTTCATTTTGTATACCAGCGGATCCACCGGAAAACCAAAGGGAATTCGGCACACAACGGCGGGCTACAATCTATACGCCAAGAAGACATTCCAATGGGTGTTTGATCATCGTGACGACGACATCTATTGGTGCACCGCCGACTGCGGTTGGATTACCGGACACAGTTACGTGGTGTACGGTCCGTTGTCCGCCGGTGCTACTTGCTTGGTCTACGAAGGTGCGCCTAATCATCCGGCCGAAGATCGGTTTTGGGACTTGGTCGAAAAATACAAGGTCACCATCCTGTACACAGCACCCACGGCAATTCGCGCCTTTATTAAATGGGGTGACCAACACGTCGAAAAACATGACCTGAGTTCGCTCCGATTGCTCGGCACCGTCGGCGAAGGCATCAACCCGGAAGCGTGGATGTGGTACCACGAAAAGATTGGCGGCGGACGCTGCCCGATTGTGGATACTTGGTGGCAAACAGAAACCGGCGGCATCATGATGTCTCCGTTGCCCGGAGCGATTCCGACCAAGCCGGGCAGCTGCACCAAACCGTTGCCGGGCGTGTTGCCGGCGATTGTGGACGAAACCGGACAAGCGGTCGAACCGGGTAATGGCGGATGGCTGGTGATCACACATCCGTGGCCGGGCATGCTGCGAGGCATCTGGGGTGACGACAACCGTTACCGCGAACAATATTGGAGCCAAGTCCCGGGGAAATACCTAGCCGGCGATAACGCTCGTTGCGATGCCGACGGATACTACTGGATCATGGGCCGAATTGACGACGTTTTGAACGTGTCCGGGCACCGTCTTAGCACCATCGAAATTGAAAGTGCCTTGGTTAGCCATCCGGCGGTGGCGGAAGCGGCCGCCGTCGGTCGACCGCACGATTTGAAGGGCGAAGCGGTGGCCGTGTTTGTCACCCTGCGAGATGTTGAACCGAGTGACGAACTTGTGAGTGAATTAAAGCAACATGTTCGCAAAGAAATTGGCGCACTAGCTCAGCCAGATGATGTTCGTTTTACCGCAGCCTTACCGAAGACTCGCAGCGGTAAAATCATGCGACGGCTGTTGAAAGACATTGCCGCCGGGAAGGAAACTACTGGAGACACCACCACGCTGGAAGATTTTACGGTGCTGGCCAAATTACGCGGCAACGACGACTAAGTCATCGCTTGTTCGTTGATTCGCCGCTTCGCCGCTGAGCAAAACGGCGATTTGAATGGACATTGTGAACCGGCGTCGCGTTTTTAACGCGCGGTCGACCAGGCAACGTGAACCGCGGAAATGGCATGCTGCGTTTGCTTCCAAATCCAAGAACCCACAGATTCCGACGTCCCGCCCAACGCTACGTAGACACGTTGCCCGCAGCGCAACCTTGCCGCTTGGTCTGGTGACAATTGGACAAACGCGTTTACTCGCGATTCAATCAATGTCGACTGATCTTGGTCGTTGGTGACGGTCGCCAAACGTCCGCCGTTGACCGCCAACAGACGCGGTTCGCTGGCCACATTCGAAGCAGATGTTTCCATCCGCTGAGCCAACGCGTCGCACACGTGTTGGCCGTTGGCAAACACGGCGACCGGTTTGCCTAACCATTGCGATGCATGTTCCGCTCGGATTTGGGACACAGCCAGCTTGATTCGCTTCCTGCGTTCGTCTCCAATGGCCGCCAGTTCTTGGCCTTCGTCCACGTAACGACCTGCCCATTGTTGAAAGTTGCGAGCCACCACGCGGCCAGCAACGGATGCTCGCACAGCCAGCTGGTCTACTTGCGATCGAACAATCTGGATTTGTTCTGCCAACGCCGTCAACTTGGTTTCCGCGTTCTGCAATTCGCTGGCGTCTTGCTGCCAACGAGAACTGGCGACGTCCAATTGCAGTAAGCCGAATTGCTTCTCTAGTTCGAACCGTCGGAGTTCGAGTTCAGGATTGGACAGCGTCAATACGTGGGCATCTTTCGGCACGAATTGACCTGAATCTACCAAAACTTGATCCACCACTCCGCTAACGGTAGCTCGCAAAATCATCGGCGGATCGTATTCTACAACGCCAGGCTCCGTCCACGTCCAATGCAACGGAATCAGCCACGTCAACGCAAACGACAATCCGCCCAGCAATCCACAACGCAGCATCAACACCAATGCGTTGACTTGTCGCTGGACAACCAGCGACACGAGTCTTGCTAGGACCATCCAGACTGGTTGTACAAAAAACGCGAACGCGCCGGCTATTGCAATCGTCATACCGGCTCCGCCAAACAATACCGCAGCCCCTGCAATGAGCCCGGCGGAAACGCTGATTCGATACAACCAAGAAAGTAGGCCGTACCATACAATCCAATGTAGTGTTGACTTCGAATCATCTGGCTGGGGAATAGCAATGCCTAAAAAGTAACGCCAAAACAGATAGTCCGTCTGCCGTTTCGCAAGATCGCGAAGGTTATCAACACCGGTGATGTCCATCAGTGCGAAGTAGCCGTCAAATTTCACCAATGGGTTTAGATTGAACAGTAAAGAACTGGTGGTGGCCATCAAGACGACATCCGCCATCATCGTGCGAATTAACATCTGGTCAGACAAATGCCACACTAGCAAAGCCACTGCGGCTACGCCAAATTCCGCCCACACGCCGGCCATGGTGACATGCAGTCGCTGCCAACGCGACGCAAATCGCCAACTGGAGTTCACATTGACGTAGGCCAGTGGCACAAACAAGATGGCCGCAATGCCGGCTTGCTTGACTTCGCCTCCGTAGTGCCGACAAGTGGATGCGTGCGCAAATTCATGAACCACTTTCAAGACGAACCACGCCACGGCTAACCATATCCAGCGACTGGCCGAAAACACCGTCACCACACTGCCAACAAAGGCGTCGCGTTGTGGCAAGGTAATCAATGCCATCCCCAGAAACGCGGCCAATACGGTCCAGAAACACCAAGCACCGTGCAGCCAACCTACCCACGGCTGGATTCGAACCAGCGCTTTATCCGGATTCAGTAGCGGAACTTTCCAGTAGAACGGCAGAGTCAGCAGCGAAAGGACGTTTGCCCTTCGAAGTCGCCGCGTTGGCTGTGCGCCTTCAATCAATCCGTGCGTCATCAGCATTTCACACAGGCCCGATACCACTTCGGGCGCGATCGTTTCGCCGGTTTCTTGGTAGATCGCTGTGGCGACGGCCTGGAAGGATTCTCCTGCCAGCAATCCCGCGACCAATCGTCCTTCGACAGTTCCCAAGCGAAAGAACTTGTTGTCGTCGACGTCTTCCAACAGATACCGATTGTCGGACCGGCAGTGGAGGGCCAAACGAGGCTTCAGCTTGAGCGTTGGCAGCGAATCGGTCGGCATTTTACCACCCCAGCGTTTCGCGAATCGCTTCTACGGGCCGATGAAATGCAATCCAACCTACGGCTCGATAGCCCGCCCAAACCCTCGCTTCGCCCGTCATGCCGGGACGAAGTTTTCTGTCCGCGTTTGCCAGTTCTGCGTCGGCAATAAAGACACACTGTTGGTCACGAATTTCACTTCGCAGATGAATGGTCTTCAATGCAGTGTCGTTTCGCCCCAACTGTTCTGCGTCCCAATAGATGGTGGCCGACATGCCTTCTTTAATTCGAAGGATTTCCGCTTCCGGCACGGCGAGTTCGGCAATCATCAGGTCTAACGATGCAATTTCGAATAGTTCGTGCCCAACTTCTACCGACGCCCCGGTGGCACGCTCCAAGTCGCCTCGGACCACAACGCCGCCAATCGGACTGGTAACCGAAAGCTTGGCCATGCGGTCCTGCAAGACTTGACGTTTGCGTTCCGCGTACTCCATTTCCAACTGACTGGCAGCGGCCTTCGAATGATCGCCCGTGGAAAGGGATGCCATCAAGCGTTGTTCACATTGATTGCGTTCCGACGTCAATGCGGCCCACTCATTTCGCAACTCGTCGCCGTTAAATTTGCACAGTAAATCGCCGTGGGTCACCGTTTGACCTGGCAGAGCGTAAACGTGTTCAATTCGGCCGTCAAACGGCGCCGAAACATAGCGCCGAACAGCCGGTTCGCAAGTGACACGACAGCAAATGCTGTAGGGAACCGGAATAGCCAGTACTGCTGCAATGAGTCCACATATCACGGCGTAGCGGTGCCACTTCTTGCCGCAGGAACGTACATCCGTGCGAAGCTTGTCGAGTACGTTTTTCCCGATCGCTCGCCAAGTCGCGTTTTCGTCAGCCAACACGGGATCCGTGCGGTCCAGCAACGGAATCATGTCCGCCATGTTGCTTAGACGATCCTTGACGCTTGGTTGCGTCTGTAAATCTACCACCACCAACAAAACCCGAGACGATGATGTCAACGGATAGGCCAGCAAGCAAATTGGGATCGTGGCGTCTTGCGTCACCGCCGTTTTGTAGGAATTGGATTCGGCCGCTCGGCTCAACAAGGGCCAGACAGAAGACGAATCGCAGAACTTTGCTTCGCCCCATGACTGACAAACGAACCACTTGTTAGTACCGTCCTGTTCCCATAACGTGCACGCGGTTGCTCCCCACGAACGCAGCGGTTGGTACACTCCCCAATCTTGCTGCGTATCTTTGCGACTGGGTGAAGCAACATTCTCCGGCGATTGAGACGGCGATGGATCAGCAAGCAGCGAAGAAGCGGTCATGCGGTTCCTCTAGGGACTTGATTGCCCAGCTGTCGTGCCGCTGGAAGATTCCGTTTCTAAGGTGCAACGTTCGCCTGCGTTCAGGCTCCGATCCAGATTGTCGATCAGCACCTTGACCGTGTACGTTCCCGTTTCACCATGTGGAAACGGTGAAACAAAATAGACCGTACCTTTTACTTTTCGATTCGCTTCGACAAAAAACACTTTGACCGTCTGTTCCAATTTGATGGTGTTTCGCAACGAACGAGGTACCAGAAAATCGACGGACAATTGATTCAAATCGGCCACCACACAGACGGTCGGATCAACGGGGCCAACATATTCTCCCGGCTGCTTCTGGTATTCAATTAGCACGCCATCAAACGGCGCTGCGATACAATACTGTTGGCTTTCTGCCAGCAATCTTTCATATTCCGCTTCAAACTGCAACGAATTTTCTTGGGCTCGCAATAAGGACGCTTCGGCCAATTCGAAATCACGCCGAGCCATCTCCAGTTCAGTGTCGGTGGCGTGGTTTCGTGAACGAAGGGCGGTCAACCGATCGAGCCGAGAACGTTGGGCGGCCAGATTGGCTTGGGCCGTGCGAGTTTCGCCTTGAGATTCTTTGGCTAGACGAGCTTGTTCTAGGCGTCGTTCATGCACAGACGAATCCAGGCGAACCAGACATTCGCCCTGCCGCACTTGACTGCCCGGTGTCACTTCCAACGAAGAAACCACTCCGCTTAGCTGACAAGCGACGTCCGAAATTCGAGCGGGTTGACTGAATCCCTGCACCGCAGACACGCCATGAAATTTTGCTGTCTGCGCAGTCGTCGACACGCATGTCAGCAAGACAATCGCTGACGCCAAGCAGCTTCGGACGTTCAATTCGACCACAGACTTCATCATCTCAACACGTTTTATAGCCTCTACGGATGAACCGAAAAGTCTACGTTGGAGACAAACTCGGCCCTTCGAATTCATGGCCATTGCAGGTGGCCCGAACCGAGCAAATACGGCAAACACGTCACAACCCCAACAATCGCTTTGGCTCACGACGCCGATTGTTACCGGGTTGAGGAAACTACGTTCCCCTGTTGGTGTCACGCGGCGCTTTTGGAAATGGGTAGTGGATGAGGTGACGAATCCCGGTCACCAGAACTAGAGTCGCATAACCTGGACCACTGCCACTGCCGGTAACATGTGTCCGTCAATCGGCGCATCGAGCAAACCGGACAAACGCACCGGTCGCTTTTTGCAGGTCCAGAATGGCTAAATGAAAATCGATCGTGGCCAGCAACAGCCCTTGTTCTTCCTGTAGCACTCGGTCTTGTGCCTGAAACAGATCATTCAGCTGCACCTGCCCTAGATTGGGATCATCGCCCAGCATTTTCCAGCGGTCTTGCAGGTAATCGAGTTCTTGATTGGCGGCTGCCAATGATTCGTGCCTGCTAGAGACGTTGGTAGAAGCGGCCGAGATGTCTCGGACGGCCGATTCCACATCGGCTCGAATCGTTTCGTTCATTTCACGCAGCAGGTGCCCTAATTGCGCAAGTTCGAATTCGCGTTCTTGCACCGCACCTCGAGCACTACGGTTTGCGGCGGGACGCTCAAAAACAAGGCCCGCCGAAACACCCGGTGTACCTCCGTTGAATTGATCGGACCACGCGTTTGCGACATCGTTGTTGCCTTGCAGTCCGGCGATATAGGCTTCGCCCACAAAGTCCAATTTGGCTTTCATTTGATCATGGGCCAAATTTAATTTCGCCTGAGCGATCCCCACTTGCGCATTCAAGTCCGCCAGCTCCGGACGAGCTTGCAAGGCACGCTGCACTTCCGACTCTAGATTCAGCTCTATCGGAAACACCGCGGGTGGTTGTACCGGCACGAAGTCCAGTTGGCGATTCTGGAGCATCTGAGGCGCATTGACTAATGCGCGAAGTCGGCTTTCATGGTTGCGAATCGTGGCGTCGACCGTAGCGAGTTCCGCTTGGCGATTGGTGACCGCCGCTTTCACACGGTAAATCTGGCTTTGTACGGCATCCAGCGAAGCACGACTTTCCAAGATGGCGGCAATCTCTTGGGCTCGCTTGATGTGTCGCAGTCGCTGCCATCTGGACGCATGTTCAAAGTACAGCGACCAATAGGTTTCGGCAATATCGTACAGTTGTTGCTGCAGTTCTTTGGCGTATTCGGCCGCTGCGGCTTCGGTTTCAAAGCTAGTCGCCAACACTAAGGTTCGCTGCACATCGGTAATTCGGCCACGCAGTAAAGGCTTCGTCAACCCGGCACGAATTCGTGACGTCGCCTGATTTGCCGGCGAAAAGAAGTTGGAATTGCTGTCCTTAAAACCAATCCGTTGGCCCAAACTGTAAGATAACCCATCACTCCGCTTGCCTCGCAGTCCCGCGTCCAATCCAATCACGCGGTCTTCCAGTCGAGGTGGTCCGCCAGTTTGCAGAGTACTTTCCACCGGGTCGTTGGTGCGATTGAAATTACTTTCGCTAAACAGCGTTGGGTCGGTGAACGCAGTCGCTTGCTGCAATTTGGCTTGAGCAATATGAGGCGCTAAGGCGACGGCTTGAATTCGCCCCGAATGCGCAACCGCCATCAACAGTAGTTGCTCGACAGAAACCCGCAATTCGTTGCTTCCCGAACCACGCACGACCATTTCGTCCCACCACGCCGCTTTGCCAGAAGCGGACGAGGGCTGCGGTAATATTTCCGCTTTGTCGACGAATGGTGGCTGCGAGTGCAAGCTTGGCGAGAGTACGTTGGTGTCGGCAGAGGGTCGAATGACAGCATTGTTGGCCGCGGGTAATTCGGTTAGGCGAGGCAACCGAGTGGCTTGAGCGGCAAGTTGCGGACGCCCGAAAAAATGTCTGGCGAGTTGGGTGCCCGCCACGTCGGTTCGTACCGTCGCTGATCGATTCTTTGCCGTACCAATCGTTGCCACTGGGAATTCGGACGCTATTTGTGCGCAGCAGCACACGGTTCGCCCGAACAGGGCCCAAATCACCGCACCTGCAAATACCCAACGTCGTGTTACGCTCATCATTCCTTTTTTTTCGGCTGACGGTTCGCAGGAAATGCACTGCATCAAACGCTTTCACTCTGCCGTCTTGGCTGGCAGCCCAACAACAAGTTCGATCACTACAGCCGTTATCTCCGGTGGATCAAGATAATCAGGCACGATCTGCCTTTTGGGTCTGTCTTCCCAGTCTGCAATCCGAGTGTTCACGCAAACTGCCGCCCGAAAACTCTTCCTATGCGGTAACTTTTCCATAACCGTTTATTGTTGCTGCATTGCTGGAGACCCGGTGTATCGGACGAATTGCGCGCAGACCGTGGCACCATTCGGCCGAGTTTTCCAAGCAGACGAAGAGAATCGCTTCGCATGATTGTCAGAATACTAAATCGTCTAGACCACCTGCTGCGTCCTTGCCAAGATTGCATGACGGACGCGAAGAGCGTAAACCGTCTGCAAGCGGTGGCGTTGGAAGAGCGAATTCTGTTTTCCGCTGTCCCGCTACCACAGCTCGACGCTCCGCCTGAACCTGGTGACGAACCCGACACCGATTCTGCGGACTCGTTTCTCCAAGATTCGCAAGACAATCTAGACGATCCGCAAGACGTAGTGCACGCGCCCATTGTGGACGCTGTTGACGACACTCATGCGAACACAGCCGACTTCGAATTGGTCTTTGTGGACGAACGAGTCGAAGACTTAGAAACACTACTAACTGACTTGGCGAACAATTCCGATCCAGATCGAATCCTGGAGATCGTGTTGCTGGATAGTTCGCGAGACGGAGTCGAACAAATCAGCCAGACGTTAGCGGAATATTCGAATGTGTCCGCGCTGCACCTGGTATCTCACGGTGCTCAAGGTCAAGTCACGCTCGGTGGCTCCGTACTTAGTGATGCAACGCTGGATTTCTACGCCGGACAACTTGCTCAGTGGGGAAGCTATCTGGATGCCGATGCAGACATTCTGTTCTACGGCTGCGACCTAGCCGACGGCGAAGGTCAAACTCTTGTAGATTCCATCGCAGCACTCACCGGTGCCGACATTGCCGCTAGTGATGACGTCACCGGACACGAATCGCTCGGCGGCGACTGGCTGCTGGAATACACCGTTGGTGACGTATCAACAGGCATCGCGTTCAGTCAATCCGTGCAGGCGACCTGGTACGACACATTGGCGACGATCACGGTCACCACGACTGCGGACGAAGACGATGGTGATACGTCCAGCATTGCCGCTCTGCAGGCGACAGCCGGAGGAACTGGCATCTCGCTACGTGAAGCGATCATCGCTGCGAATAACACGGCTGGCGCGGACACCATCAATCTTGGTGCGGGTACGTATACGCTCACTCTCAGTGGTACATTTGAAGACTTAGCCGCTACAGGCGACTTGGACATTACCAGTGATATCACGATTTCGGGGCTGGGGGCAGGGTCGACGATCATTAGTGGTGCTGGAATCAGTGATCGCGCTTTCGACATCAAGGGCTCTGGCTCGTTGACTCTGGATAGTCTGACGGTCGCCGATGCCAGTACGACGAACATCGCTGGAGGTGCCGTGTATAGTGCCGGCAGCTTTACCGCGACGGGAGTCGTATTTGATAATCTATCTGTCACTAACGCCGATGGTGGCGCGGTCTACATTGAGACAGGCACGGCAAACCTAACCAATGTGGCACTTATCAACAATTCCGCAACGAACGGTGGCGCTCTGTCGGTCAACGGCGGAACGACATCTCTCACCAATGCTACGATCAGCGGCAATGCGGCGCTTTACAATGGAGCCGGTATCCAAGCGCTAAGCGGCACGCTCAACATCAACCACGCCACAATCGCGAACAACACGATCACGAATATCGGTGGAGGTGGTGGAGTTTTCTCCAACGGTGCCACGGTCAACATGCAGTACAGCATTGTGGCCAACAACACTGCGGTGAATCCCGAAAACGACATCGATGGGGCGATTGTAAGCGGTGGTTACAACATCATCGAAGATAGTGTTGGCGTCACCGGAACAATAGGCAGTGACACTACCGGCTCGGATGGTGGGATCGCTGCGTCACTGACGGCGGATGGCGACACCTATGTCCATACGATTACAACGTCGAGTGACGCCTACAATGCCGCCACGGGATCGAGCGAAACACTGGACCAGCGCGGTGAAACTCGCGACGCCAATCCAGACATTGGGGCATATGAATACGTCGCTCCTGGACCGAACACCTATACCGTCACCAACACGCTGGATGATGGCAGCGTCGGAAGTCTTCGTTGGGCGATCAATCAGGCCAACGCGAAT
Organism: Planctomycetales bacterium; assembly: GCA_020426955.1. Lineage (GTDB taxonomy): Bacteria > Planctomycetota > Planctomycetia > Pirellulales > Pirellulaceae > JAGQOZ01. The sequence goes on along the minus strand of JAGQOZ010000141.1, from coordinate 1,633 downwards.
TCCGGGATCGCCGACATCATTGAATTCAACATCGGCACGGGCGACGGTGGCTATACCGATCCAACGCCTGGTTCACCCGGCAGCGGCGACGAATACTGGACGATCGGCATCACGAGCATTCTGCCAAGCATTACGGATGCGGTCACGATCGACGGAACGACGCAAGCCGGCTGGGTTGCGGGCACGTTTCTGCCGATTGTGATTGATGGAAACAACGGCAGCAACTTCGGATTCCGCTTCTCCAATACCTCGGACGGATCGACGATGCGAGGTCTGGTCGTTCGTGATTTCGACGATGATGTGATCGACATCGCATCCGGTGCCGACAACATCACGATCACCGGAAACTTCATCGGGCAGTTCAATTCGGATGGAACTGATGCAGGTGATGGCGAAGCGAATGTCTTCTCGGGTGTTCGCGTCTATAGCAACAACGTGACCGTGAGCAACAACTTGCTCGCTGGCAACGAGTTTGGTGTGCTCGTCCGTGGCAGTGCGACGAATACCGTGATCAGCGGCAACTACATCGGAACCGACATCACCGGCGCTACGACGATCGGCTCGAACAACGACTATGGTGTCTACATCTACGAAACCGCCAGCGGCACTACGATCGGTGGCGCGACGACGGCCGAAGGAAACGTCTTTGCCGGCATCAATATCAACTCGATCGGCATTTTCAACGAAGCCAATGACAACGTCACCATCCAGAACAATATCATTGGAGCGTCTGCGGACGGATTGACGCTGCTGGATCACAACGACCGTTCCGGGAGTGCTATTTACATCACGAACGGAGGCGACAATATGCAGATCCTGGACAACCTGATTGTGGGTGCTCGCTACGCCGGAATCGAGCTGGATGCGTCGGGAGTGTCCAGCGGAACTGTGATTCAGGGCAATATCATCGGTACCGATGCGACGGGAACACAGAACTGGGGTGTCGGCGAAACCGGTGTTTTGATCGAAAACGCCATCAATACTACCATCGGTGGTACGAACGCAGGCGAAGGGAATGTGATCGCCTTTAGCGGGAAGATCGATTCGCAGTGGGGGGCTGGCATTGCAATTCAGGATGGTGGCTCTGGAAACACGATTCGCGGCAATTCGATCTACTCCAATTCGGTCCTTGGCATCGACTTGAGTGCCGGAAATGTCATTGATGGTGTCACCGCCAATGACGCCGGCGACTTGGACGCTGGCAGTAACAATCTGCAAAACTGGGCCGAGATCAATACGGTTTCTGCCAATGGAAGCAACCAGCTCGTATATGACATCGACACGACAACATTAGCTTCCGGCACCTATACGGTCGACTTCTACGCCAGCTCGGACTTGGCAGCCGGAAAAGTGGCAGGACAACGGTATTTGGGTTCGATCACTGGGGTGGCTGACGGACAAGCATCACTTTCCGGCACCTTGATTGGCAGTTCGATTGCCACCAATGAATACATCACGCTAGTAACCACCGACACGTCGGGCAACTCGTCCGAGTTCTCTAACTATGCGGCTGTTACCCCGGAAACGATTACCGTCGACACAACGAGTGATGTCAGTGACGGCGATACGTCCAGTTTGGGTGCGCTGCTGGCAAACAAAGGCGCAGATGGATTTGTTTCATTGCGTGAAGCAA